>JACJNW010000022.1 GCA_014695195.1 Cyanobacteria bacterium FACHB-DQ100
CGCTCAGGATCAGAATGAAGATCAATCGTTGCGCCCATTCGGAGAAGAAGCCTAGCGGAGATAGAACAATTCCACAGCTAATTATGATATGCCCGAGTAAGCGATCGTCCTCAGAGGCTCCAAGAACCAAGATTTGCTTTCGTTGCTGCCAAAGACGATAGCCGCCGAGTCCAATCATGGTTGCCATCAACACACTTGCCGAACCGTGAAAGGATCGAACAGTCAAGTTAAACAACCAGACCGGAAAATAAGCAACTCCGACCAGTAATCCTCCTGCAACGAGACGAGTATGTAGAGTCTTGATACTTGTTCGCCAGAGATGGTGCGCGATCGCTTTTAGCTTCACAGAGTTGATTGCGCTTGCTTTTTGCCAGTTCATGATGATTTCCCAAGCAAATCGGGACTAATATTTGCGGCTCAGTTGCAGCCCGATTCGCCCTAAGCCGAGTAATCCTAAGCCCACTACTGCTAGGTTTCCGACGGTCGAAGCTCCTGTTTTAATTACGGTACGCTTCGCATTCTCTTTAACGGTTAAAGCTTGCCCATTCAGTTGATTCGAGACTCGCTTAATGTCTTCTAAGCTGACATTTGCACCGAGCGAAGCTGGGTTTGCTTGAGCGTTGCGGAGTTGGGTTTGCAGTTGGGAAGCTTGGGAGTCGATCGTAGAAACCGCTTGCTGTTGTAAAGATAATGTGTCGCCGATCGCAAGAAAGCAAGACAGTAGATAAATCACACCGATCGCTAAACAAAACGTCGAAAACTGTCTGAGCCGACGACGTGCGCCAATACTACCGAAGATTGTTAGAGCAGCTCCCAGAATGAAAATCAAACTACGATCGCTAAATTGTTGCAGAAATCCAACGCGCCATTCGATGCTGCCGAGTTGGGGTGGAAGCAGGACGATCAGCATATCGATCGTGAAACCCACTAGACAGACGAGACCGACAATTTGAGCGATACCTTTACCTGTCGGAGCCGATGCAAGTTTTTGAGGAGCCGAAGAAAGAGAAGCCATAATAACGATGAAACCAACTGTGGGATGTAGAAGACAAACATTTAAGTGAGCTAAGCTGCTCTGAAAAATCCGGCTAAAAGATTAATCCGACTCTCAGAGCAGCGGCTCAGAAGAGAAAGGGATTAAGCCTTTACCTCTACTGTTTCAGTTTCTGCTTCAGGCGATGTTTCGCCTTTACGCTTGCGAAGAGCGGCAACACCAAAGCCAATCAAACCAGGTAGTAAAGCAGGAGTGGGAACAGTTGCAACTTGAATATTAGTCTCCGATTGACCCCCAAAGCTCAAGTTAGCAATTGTAGCTTCAGCAATCGCAGATCCGCCAGTAGCAGCAAACCTCAAGGTTCCACCAAGGCTGCTACCAGTGTAGTTGAAACCGCTGCGAGTGAAACTTGCATTATTGCCCGAGCCTCCAAGATCAAAGATCACAGCCTCACCACCCAGTTGCAGACCTGTGATGAATTCACTGACTGCATTATTTTTAAAGAGTTCAAGACCAGAAACAGTTCCGAGCGAGGTTAGAATCAGCGGATTGTTTAGCTTAATTCCACCCGATGCCGCACTGAGTCCTGTGAGTGCACCAGACAGTGACGTGAGGTTGAATGTCAGACCAGATAAGTTGAGGGTATCAGTACTGCCGCCTCCTGACCCCACCTCGGTCACAGTAGGGCCCCCTTGAGCTTGCAAAGCGAAACTGCCCGGAGCCAGACTGAGGGCATGGGAAGGAGTGGCTGTCGCGAACGATCCTGCAACTGCTGTCGCTGCGATCGCTGCTCCAAAGCCAATAGACTTGAGATTCATGGTGATTTACCTACATGATCATGGATGGTTCAGTGAAAGATTCAAATTTGCTATCGAAGCATAAGAAGCAGTCAACTACTTCTATTCAGGTCAACGAAGGAGAAGTAAACAGCTTCCTCTCTTTCGACTCCAGGCAGAGCAATTTAATCACTCGCGTCGATAGCGGGATGCACCAGCGGTAGAAGCAAAACACCTGATTTCCTGGGTGGAAATCACGAAGCGCTGCTGATTTCCTTGCCTGAATTCTAGTAAAAAGCTTATAGAGCTTTAGGTAAAACATTGGAAACGCAGGAAAATCTCAATGAATCAGCAGAATCCGTAGCGTCACTCGCTTTTGCGACATCGCTACACTTCCCACCGACCGTATAACACTGAAAACTGCGATCGTAATTCCACTGACACGATTTACGCACCCTTCTGGAGCCGTTCCGGATAGATTGGATGTAGCGTAAAAGATTTAAACGACCTCTCCAGATATTAATCGAACGCAAACGGGACTCAATCAAGCTCTGCAAAACCCAGAGCGCTAGCAAACTATACCTAAGTGAAATCATTACAGTCCGGGGGCAAGAATCGAGGAAGCTAGGATAACCAACTATGTCGTTCGAATGCAGTTGTTTCTATGTTGCTGAAGTTGAGAGCTAGCACTAATTTGCTATTAAGCAACTGAGCAAAAATGCAGCTTGAAACGATCGTTCTGGCTCCTACAAAAGCTAAACGTTGAAAACCCTGAAACTTCTTCTTGTTAACTCTTTGTCGAACACTATTTCTTTTAATTCAAATAGTCTCAACTCAAAGGACAGATGCAGTGAAGGTGAGAGCGATTTAGAACGCTCGACCAAAACAACCCGGAAAACTCTACGAAAGCAATGCGTGATAATCAAATTCATTCCACTCAGCATAGAAATTCACTGCTGCTGATCGAAATCGAGCGATTATCTTATTGTTTGTAGGATTACTTGCGGCTGCTGGAGAATAATGTACAGAACTTTTGCGGTAATGATCCCATGCCGTAGTCTTACACACGGTTTCTTTATATACAGCTTGCTTTTCATAAAAGGCTAATAAAGTCGCAACGGCTTCACGCAGATTTACCCTGATTAGAAGACTTAGAGCCAGTGGAAACAGGACTTTGACGCTGATAAAACTCAAATTAACTTTAACTTCACCAAAGCTTCTTAGTCTCTAAAATCGTGGCGCACGATTCGTCATAATCCGAGTTTTTTACGTAGGTAATCCTGATCCAGACCTCGGCATCTGTATAAAAGAGGGAGCGACTTGCTGTTGTCCCTTCCCTATTTGTCCTTGTATAACGATGCGCCTCCTCACCCTGGTACAGCTTTCTACCGCCGCGACCTGTCCGCTTCTCCTGCTCTCGCTGCCCAAGTTGGGTGCTCAGCCTGTAACACCCTCAGATTCATCTAAACCCGAAGAAAATAACGATTTTCAATCCCCTTTACGTTCTGCTGCGATCACTGCACCCACTCCAAGCGTTGCTCCTCCAAACGTTACCGCCCAAGCGACGATCGCAGCGCCTCAATTTAGTAGAAAATCTAGTACAAAGCCAATTACTGCTTCTCCAGCCGCCACCGCTAAATCTCAAGCGAAGCCTGTTACGAAACCCCTTCCTCCTGCGATTCGGGCTAATTTCACTCAGCGACCCAATTTCTCCTGGGAGCGAATTGTCGAACGCTCTTTACCTGCCTCGCTGCTAAGCCGTCCCATCTCCCCCATTGCCACCAAAAAAGCGATCGTCCCTCCAAATCAAGTCAAAGCTTCAGAACCAAGATCGAAACAAACCCAAACTCCAAATCAATTAAACACACCCTTAATCGCCGCAGTTCCACCTACATCCAATAATTCTTCCGCAGTATTACCCTCGATCAATACCCCTTATGTGCTAGGAGCAGGAGACACCATTCAGATCACTGTCGTTAACGTTCCAGAATTTAGTGGACAGCAGCAAGTTGGTATGGATGGCTCGATATTGCTGCCCGTTGTCGGTCGAGTGCTGCTCACGGGTCTAACTTTGCCCGAAGCAGAAGCTTCGATCGCGAATCGTCTTTCTCGTGAACTTCGCCGCCCCCGGATTCTGGTTACAGTGCTAAAGTCACGCCCCTTACGGATTGGGATTGCAGGAGAAATTAAGCAACCCGGATTTTATACGATCGCGAGCGACTCTATTCAAGCTCCGAGCATTGCCCAAGCCATTCAGACCGCTGGAGGGTTAACGCTATCTGCAAATCTACAACAAATCGAAATTCGTCGCCGAGATCGCACAAAAGGCAGTCAAAGAATTGTCGTCAACCTTTCTGATCTCACTCAAGCTGGAGATTTGGATCAAAATCTTGCCCTGCGTGATGGCGACTCGATCTATATTCCAGCGGCTGATACGATCGATCTCGCAGCAGCCGGACGATTTGCAGATACCAATCTTGCAATTACCGCACAAGCAATTAATGTTGCTTTAGTCGGCGAAGTGACTCGACCCGGTGCTTATAAACTTGAAAGCGCCAAGGATGGCAATCGTGCAACCCTGACGCAAGCGATTCAACAAGCAGGCGGCATCACTCAGCAAGCGGATTTGCGACAGGTTGAAGTTCGCCGTATGACCCGAAGCGGTCAGCCTCGCTTGTTTACCGTGGATGTGATGAAACTAATTCGCGAAGGTGACCTCAACCAAGATGTGCTGTTGCAATCTGGCGATACCATTCGCTTAGTCAAGGCTCCAGAGATGAGTCCTGAAGATCTGCTTCAGCAGGGAGCCGCGAACGTTTCGCCCGGTTCTATTCGGGTCAATGTGGTCGGTGAAATCAAAGGCGGCGGTGCGTTGCAAGTCACGCCTGGTTCCACACTCAACCAAGCGATTCTCGCCGCTGGTGGACTCGATCGCCGCGCGGCAAAATCTGTCGAACTCATTCGCCTGAATTCCAACGGAACAGTGACTCGTCGATCGATTCGAGTCGATTTGAGTCGCGGGATTGATCCGGTTAACAATCCTGTGCTTTGGAACAACGACGTGATTGTTGTCGGTCGATCGGGCTTTACCAGATTCTCTGATGGGCTTTCCGATATTTTGTCACCGGTTTTCCGTTTGCTTCCACTCCAATTCTTGTTCTAACATCATGCAATCTCCCTCGCAGAATTCGTCATCTACCGCGCTCAACGGCAGTGCTCCAAAAGTTCCTCAATCTCCATCACCGACGGGTGTTCCGAGTTCAGAAGAAAAGGACTTCCGGCAGTATTTACAACTCGTGCGACGACGCTGGTTGGCGATGTCTACCGTTGGACTTGCAGCCTTGTCGTTTTTTGTTTGGAGAACAGTCAATACCCAACCGATGTATGAAGGTGGCTTTCGATTATTAGTGGAGCCGCTAAATCAACGCAGTAGTATTTCCGGTCTGACAAACGAGGGTTCTGATCCGCAGTCGTATGACTATGACACTCAAATTCAAGTTTTACAGGGTCCTGAGTTGCTCTCCCGCTCCGCAGCGAAGCTTCAATCTTTTCAACCCGGAATTAACTATGGGACGCTACGCGGTGGCTTAACCATTAATCGTGTTCCCAGAACAAAGCTTTTGGAAGTTCGCTATCGCAGTTCAAATGCAGCCGAGATTCGAGCAGTTTTAGATCAATTGCTAAAGGACTATCTCAACTACAGCGTGAATGAGCGGCAAACTGATTTAAATCAAGGATTAAAGTTTGTCGAGTCTCAAGTTAATTCGGCTCAAGGGCGAGTGGACCAATTGCAGCGACAACTTCAAGCGTTTCGGCAAACGTATAAGCTGATTGAACCGGATACTGAGGGGGGGCGAGTGTCTACTCAAGCGGATCAGTTGAAACAACAACGATCGGCTTTAGAGCAAGAGATTAAAAAAGTGCAGGCATCGTTAGATAGCCTAAGCGGCGCGACGGGTGCGATTGTGACGTTGAACAATAGTGCGACTTATCAGTCTTTGATTGAACAGATGCGCCAAATTGAGTCGAAGATTGCGTTGGAGTCTACTCGATTTGGCGATGGCAGCGTTGTAATTCAGGACTTGAAAGATAAACGCGCGAATTTGTTTATGTTGCTGCGCCAAGAAGCAAGAAATGTGGTGGGTGCGAAGTCGGCGGAAATCTTGACTCAACTTCAAAGCTTAGAAGCACAGCGACAAGCGCTTGCTGCAACAGAACGATCATTAAGTCAAGAGTTTCAGCAATTTCCGGTTCTTTCGCGACAATATACGGATCTTCAGCGGGAATTGAAAATTGTGACGACGAGCCTAGAGCGATTTTTAGAAACCCGTGAAAAGCTACAAGTTGAAGCTTCTCAGAAAAAGATTCCTTGGCAAGTGATGGAACCGCCTTCGCAAGCGGCTCTAGTTTCTCCAAATTCAAGTCAGGAGTTAATGACCGGAGCGATCGCATCGTTAGCTTTAGCGATCGGGACAGCCCTGTTGCTTGAGAAGATAGATACAAGTTATCGGAACCTTGAAGATATAAGAAAAGCAATCAAAGTTCCAATTTTGGGACAGATTCCGCATGAGCCAATGATTCAAACCGAGCGGGAGTGGCGGTTATTTCTGCGAAAGCGGTCTAGGAAATCGAAGAAGGGTGGAAAGCGACCGAAGTTAAAACGGATTGAAACGAGTGCAACAACGCTGCTGGCTCTGCCGATTACTTCACTGCGAGAGGAGATTGATCCGGATGAGGTTTCTGAACTGTCGGAAGCATTTCGAGTGCTACGTGCGAATCTCCAGCAATTAAATCCAACCCACCCAATCCGATCGATTGTGGTCAGTTCGCCAGCGGAGGCAGATGGAAAATCGACGATCGCGCTGTATCTGGCTCAAACGATCTCGGAAATGGGGCAGCGGGTGTTGTTGGTTGATGCGGATTTTCGACGATCGCAGCTTCAGCAACGATTGCAGCTTCCCAACGAAAGTGGGCTGAGTCAAGTTTTGTTTGAAAATGCACCTGTTCAAGAAGTAATTCAGCAACCGTTCGCGGATTTGCCGTTTTTTGTGTTGCTGAAAGGGTCAGAGGTGTTTGATCCGGTGAAGGTATTGTCTTCTCCGAGAATGCCTGAGTTAAAGCAAATGTTTACTCAAATGTTTGATTTTGTTATCTATGATGCGCCGTCCTTGGATGATGTGGCGGATGCGGTGTTGTTGGGACCGCATACGAGTGGATTGCTGCTTGTAGTTCGACTTCAGAAGACAGAGCGACTTCTAGTAACAAAAACACTAAACAATCTATCAACTTCAGGCATCCCCGTTTTAGGAATCGCTGTAAATGATACTTAGAGAGCGTTATTTCTTCTATAGATATGAAAATCAATGAATTTGACGATTGAATTGTTATTCAAAGGCTGTTGTGATGTAAGGTACTAAGAGTTCGCGCCATTCACCTGTTTGATTTTTTCACTCAAGGGTTGTCGCTTTGGATGCCTCACCAAGATTACTCTGTTCAGTCAACAATCTGTATAGGGCAACAATGAAAAGACAACTCTTAACTGGTGTTCTGGCTGCGAGTACCTTAACCTTAGCAGCGTTCTCTCAAGCTACCCCTGCTCATGCGTTAAGCTTCAGCGGTGGTACTGTCAACCTTACTGCCAATGATGTTGGTTCAACTTTCCAGGTTAATTTTGATGGCAATGTGAACGGGAATAACGTTCCTGGACTCTCAGCGCAAGCGCTCTTTACCTTGACGAGCTATGCCACAAATCAGGCTAATTTCACTGTCAACCTGATTAACACAACGACTGTTCCGATTACGTCTAGAATCTCTCGCCTTGGATTCAATACCAATCCTGGTGTGAACGTAGATGCCTCATCTGCAACGGGTGTTTTCACTGATGTTATTACTGGCTCTTTCCCAAATAAGTTTGGTGATGTTGAAGTTTGTTTCGTTCCTTCATCCCGGGGTACTTGCGGGGGTGGTCCAGGTGGTGTCACAACTACAGGCAACTTTACGACCAATTTAGTGTTTACAGGTTCACTCACCAACGGATTAAGCTTGAGCGACTTTGGCGTTCGCTACCAAAGCATTAATGGTGGTGGCTTTGACGATGCTAGTGGAACAGGACGTGGTACTCCCATCCCAACTCCTGCACTGTTACCCGCCGTTCTGGGTATGGGTGCAGCCGTGCTTCGCAAGAAGAAGCAGGAAGCAAAGGTGGCAGAAAAAGTGTAGCGCCGCGCTATGCAATCTAGCTGAGTTCAGCACCGTCGAGTCGTTTCGATTGTATCGGTGTTCGCTGAGTGACTTGATCAATCGATCGTACTTTCTAGGAAGTGCGATCGATTTTTGTAGCGTTGCTGAGTAAGAGTATGAGCTAGATGTGTACACAGTAGCCTTACTAAGGGGAGGTTGGGAGGGATCGGATCTGTCGCGATCATCAATCAGTTTGGTATAACATTGAGCAACGCTTGAATGTTCAAAGATTAAATTAGAAGGGCGGCTTTCTAATTTAAGTCAACGATCGTTCATCGGGCTAACCGCGAGACTGTCGCAACTAGCTCAGCCGGATTAATAGGCTTCGATAAGTGCTTTTGAAACCCAGCATTTAACACTTGACGTTCATTTGCTTCCCCCGCGTAAGCAGTTAGCGCGATCGCACGCACTTGAGAAGCCGGAGCAGGTAGCTGAGTGCGGATCGATTCAATCAGCATATACCCATCGATCTCTGGCATTCCGATATCGCTGACGAGCAAATCCGGCTGAATGTGTAGAATTGATCGCAGCACTTCGCTTGCCGAGGATAATGCCACGATTTCGGCACCGGCTTGCTCCAGCACAAAGGCAACAAAATCACGCGAATCAGGCTCATCGTCTACGACCACGATCTTTAACCCGCTCAGCGAAGCTTCGTCATCTGTTAACCGTGCATCATCAGGGTTAGTGTCTAACTGCATTGATTGCTTCAGGAGCGGCAACCGCACCATAAACGTAGCGCCTTGATCTTCACCTGCACTTTCGACCCTGACTGTCCCGCCATGTAATTCGACCAGTTGCCGCACGATCGCAAGTCCTAACCCTAATCCCCCGAACTTGCGCGTCGTCGCTCCGTCCTCTTGGCGAAAGTATTCAAACACATACGGTAGAAACCCTGGATGAATGCCTTTTCCGGTGTCTCGTACCTGCATTTGAGCGTGCGTTCCAAGCTGTTGTAACTCGATCTCGACTTGTCCCCCTTCCGGCGTGAACTTAATCGCGTTGGTCAGTAAGTTCCAGACCACTTGCTGAAGACGAGCCGAATCCCCCAGCACTTGCCCCACCTTCAAATCTAGATGCGTTTGAATCTGAATTGATTTGGCTTCTGCCGCTAGTCGTACGGTTTCCAGCGCTGCACGAATGATCACCGCGAGATCGATCGGTACTGGATTGAGCTTGAGTTTGCCTTGAAGAATCCGGGAAACATCGAGCAGATCTTCAATCAGTTGGACTTGTAGCTGGGCGTTGCGCTCGATCGTCTCTAGGGCATGAGCCGTTCTTTCAGCATCTAAACGACCTTTGCGAAGCAGACTTGACCAGCCGAGAATCGGATTGAGCGGAGAGCGTAATTCATGCGATAACACCGCCAAGAACTCGTCTTTGATGCGGTTAGCGGTTTCCGCTTGCTGCCGCGCCCCTTGCTCACTCACTAGAAGCTGTTCACGTTCCGCTTCCGCTTGCTTTTGTTTGGTAATGTCGCGTGACACAACTAACAGTTGCGAAACCTGTCCGGCTGGATTTCGCACCGCAGAAACGATCACATCCCACCATCTCGGCTGACCTTTTCTGGTTGGGCAATAGCCGTTAAACTGTCCCACGTTGCCCGCTTGAGCTACCTCGATCGCAGTTCTTGCCTTTTGTTGGTCTTCGCCTTGCCAAAAGGTGAGCCAATCTTTACCCAGAACCGACTCAGGCTGACCAATCTCAAGAAGCTGCAAGCTGCCTTTATTTAAGTACAAGATTCGCCCATCTAAGCCTAGAACTTTGATGCAGTCATGCGTGCTCTCTAAAATTCGCTGCTTTAACTCTTCACTTTCTCGCAGGTCTGCTTCGGCTTGTTTGCGTTCCGCTTCGCGGCGCTTGGCGGCGGTAATATCGGACAGGATGAGAACCGCACCGGTAAACTTTCCCTGCGAATTGAAGATTGGATCAACGGTTTTGGCAAGCCAGCGTCCTTCTGCCCGAAGCTCTGTAACTTGACGCTGATGTGTTTCTCTAGCCAGACGAAAGCAGGCACCGTCACCGACTCCCAGTTCTGCCTGCATCAGTTCATAATGAAGACAGCCAGCAATCTCTTCAGCAGACTTACAAAAAAGCTGGCTCATCGCTCGATTACAGCGCAGAGATCTGCCTTCCGAATCTAATAAACACACGCCATCATTGATTGCATCGAACGTCGTTTGCCATTCTCGTGCCAGAGTAAAGGCTGATTCTTCAGCGCGACGAACTCGCAGCAGCGATCGCACCGTCGCTAACAGTTCGATCGGTTCCACGGGCTGAACGAGGTAGCCATCGGCACCGCTATCGAGTCCTTCGGCTTTATCTTGACTTTTGACAAAACTGGCTGAGAGATGCAGCACCGGAATAAAGGCAGTTTCGGGATTTGACTTAATCTGGCGACAGACTTCAAAGCCGTTGACATCGGGTAGCTTCACATCCAGAATCACAAGCGCGGGCTGATAATCCACGATCGCCTGGAGTCCTGCGGCTCCGGTTTCTGCTTCGACCACGGTGTACCCTGCCTCTTGCAGAACTCGCGTCACGATGTAACGAGTCGTTTCGTTGTCGTCGATATGCAAAATCGTGACTCGTGACTCAATCATGACCTCTCCCTTAAGTATCTAGAACCAGTCTGGCTTTGATCAGTGCCTCTCGAAGTTGGGAGGATGCTGCTTGGGCAATCGTTTCTTTAGAAACAATTGCGATCCCCTGCTTGGTTAAACTGCTCTGCGTTTCCGCATCCAATTGAATAGATGAATGGATGATAACAGGAATCAATTGAGCAGTGGGACTTTGCTGGAGCCGATCGAGGACATCAAGTCCGCTCATATCCGGCAGTTCCAGATCAAGCAGAATTGCGTCTGGCGATTCGAGAGTTGCCAATGCAATGCCTTCTTGTCCACTTACAGCTTCTAAAACTTGCAGTGGAGTATCAGACAATAGTTGCTCTATCACATAACGATGAGAGGAATCATCGTCAATCAGGAGCAGTTTTTGAGTTCTGCCTCGATTAATCAACCGATTTAGCTTATTCAGCATCGGCAATCTATCTACAGGCTTAATCAAGAATCCATCGGCTCCAAGGGCAAGAGCCTGCTTCTCGTTATCAACCACAGTCGCGACGATGACGGGAATCTTGCAGGTGGCACTATCGCCTTTAATTTCTTTGAGAAACGTCCAGCCGTTTTGCCTTTCAAGTAAAATATCCAGCACGATCGCGGCGGGTTGAATCTGCTGTAGGACAGATCTCGCTTGCTCTAGAGAACGGGCTGTAACTAGCTGATAGCTTGAATCTTGCAGGTGCTTTTCATAAATAAACAGCGTTTCGGTGTGGTCTTCGATCGCGAGAATCGGCAGTCGAGCGGGTTGGAGCGGCGCGATCGTTTGCAGTGAAGAGGTGAGTTCGGTAGTGTGGGGATAAACGATCGGGATCGAGGCTGAGAAGGTTGAGCCTTTTCCCAGTTCACTGATTAGTGAAACACTGCCTCCTAATAGCTCTGTCAGCTTTCGGGTAAGCGGCAGTCCGAGTCCTGTTCCTTTGGTTTGCTTTTGCAGATCAGACCCGATTTGCACAAAATCTTCAAAAATCCGCTCTTGGTCGTCTGGAGCAATACCGATTCCAGTATCCGCAACAGAAAAGGTAATCGTTTGACCCGTTTGCGCTGCTGTCACTCGCACTTCCCCTCGATCGGTGAACTTGAGCGCATTCGAGACAAAATTTCTCAGAATTTGGGCGACTTTTCCTTCATCGCTATAGAGCGGCGATAATCCAATCGGTTCTTCAAAAATCAGCGCCACAGAGCTATTTTGCACCAGCAAGGGGCGCAACATTCCCCGCATTGTGCCAAACAAGTCGCTAACCTCAAATGCACTGGGATGGACTTCGACTTTTCCAGCTTCTACTTTTGCTAGATCCAGTAGATCGTTGACTAGAACGGATAATCCGTCTGCCGCTTTTTGGATAAAGGTCACTTGTTTTGCTTGCTCTGAGGTTAAGTCTCCGTCTAAGTGGTTAAGCAGTATCCGAGACAACGAGAGGATCGAATTTAACGGTGTCCGAAACTCATGACTCATATTCGAGAGAAAGCGGGTTTTGAGTTCGTTTGCCTGTTGGAGAGAGTCCGCCTTTTCATCGAGTTCGGCATATAGAGCTAGGACACCGCGATTGGTATCTTCTAACTCTCGGTTAAGTTGAATCAGTTCTTCTTCACGCTGGCGCAGTTCTGCCATCGCTTGCAGCAGTTCTTGATTTTGGCGCTGAATCTCTTCGTAAGGATTCTGGGGCGATCGCTTGATCATCTCGTCCCGAATCTGCTGCAATTGCGCTTCAGTCAGCAGCGTTGATCGCTTCGGCAGCGCTTTGCCCATGACGATCGTAGTCCCGGTGGGCTGCGATTCTATCTCAAAGCGCTCCATCAATCGGCGCGTACCCAGGATGCCAAGCCCCATTCCTGTTTGGGAGGTGTAGCGTCCTGCCAACACTTCTGCAAGATGCGGAATGCCCTGACCCTGATCCCAAATCCGAATCAAAAAGGTCTGAGGATTTCCATCTAGATAGAATTCAACGGTTCCGCCCCCGGCATATTGAAACGCATTGCGGCTAATTTCTGAAACTGCCGTTGCCAGTCGTGTTTGATCTTGCGGATCAAATCCTAAGTGATCGGCAAGTTCGCGGGTTCGTTGCCGCGCCTGTACGACATCTTGTTCGTAGTGAACTCTGAGCGTGAATAAAACAACCCTCATCGTGCTTCTCTTGCCACCAGTACGGTCACGTCATCTCGATCGCGGTTAAAGTCTCGATACAATACCCCCGCGATCAGACTGGGATGTTTTTGGCGCAATCCAGGATAACGATCGAGCCTCCACTGCGTTGCCAATCCGTCAGAGTGCATAATCAACAATCCGTTCGGATACCAGGGATGCGTAAACTCCTGAATTTTGCGGACTTCATGCCCAACCGTGCCATTGTGAGACACCAGATTGTGATGATCCGTAAACGAAGAGATGCTGGTCGCAATGTTACCGATGCCTGCGTAGTGAACTGATCGCTGGTCAAAATTAATTTCCGTGATCGCTAATACTGCGCCGCGTGTACTTCGCAAAGCTTGATGTGCCGCTTCGACGATTTCATGGGGCGATCGCTGATAATTTTCCTCTAAAGTTCTGACGGCGGCTGAAGAAGCACTCGCCGCCGCAGACCCATGCCCTAACCCGTCTGCCACTAGCAATACACTACGATGCGGGTGAATTTGACTTGCCCAAGCATCTCCAGAAACTTCCTCGCCTCGCTTCGGTAAACAGACCGCTCCGATTTCTAATAGGATCTTGGGTGAATGGGAAAGCGGCTCTGACCAAAGTTGCATCAGAATTGCGGTTCCAGAGCCAGGAATCGAATAAATTTCAAACAAATTAGAAAGGCGACGAACCGCGCCCAATCCATTGCCTGAGGTTCCAGCCGTCGAAAAGCCATCTTGTAAGCACTGATTCACATCGATCATGCCTGGCCCTTGATCGAGGGCTAAAACCTCAATGCCGATCGCGGGCTCTTGGATTGCCCGCAGCAGCATCACTCCTCCCTGAGCGTGCTGTAGCAGATTGTTCGCAACCTCGGTCACGACAATCCCGACTCTACCGCGCTCGATCTCTTTGAACCCGAAACGAGTTGCCAAGTTCAGCGCTGCCCGTCGCGCTTCTCCTATTTGACTTGACTCAGTGATTGCAATGGCGATCGATTCTCTCATGCCCTATTCTGACGCATTCCGAATCAAATCATCGCTATTTCCACCGAACGATCGTCACCCGCGTTCCTTGTCCGATCGCAGATTCAATCACAAACTCATTCGCCAATCGTTTAGCGCCACCCAATCCCATTCCTAATCCGCTCCCCGTGGTAAATCCATCTTTGAGCGCTAGTTCAATATCCGGAATGCCCGAACCTTGATCTTCAAAAGTGAGCCGGAGTCCTCTGCGTCCTCCTGCCTCCAGCGTTTCTAGCTTCATCAGTCCGCCACCGCCATAATCTAGGGTGTTGCGGGCAAGTTCACTGGCGGCGGTGACAATTTTGGTTTGATCTACTAAGCCGAACCCAATCGCGATCGCGGACTGGCGCACGGCTTGTCGGACTAAAATCACGTCTGTAGAAGATGCAATCGGTACCGTTTCAATCTTTTCCATCGTCGTGTACACTCCGCCCACGCTCGACGATTGGAGGTTTGGCAGGTTCGCTCAGCGACGATCGCAGCAGCGCCATACCTTTTTCTAGGTTTAACGCAGTCCGAATTCCGGTGAGCGATAATCCCAACTCTACCAGAGTAATTGCCACGGCGGGCTGCATTCCAACGACGACGGTTTCGGCATCCAGCACCCGCGCCATTCTCGCAATGTTGCCTAAAACCCTGCCGATAAAAGAATCAACAATCTCTAAGGCAGAGATATCAATCAGAACGCCGTGCGCCGAAGTTTCGGAGATACGGTTCGTTAAGTCATCCTGTAGCGTCAGGGCTAAACGATCGTGCATATCGACCTGGATTGTGACCAAGAGAAAGTTGCCCATTTGCAGGATAGGAATGTGTTCCATGCGGTTTCTCCTATTTCGCCTGAGTGCGGACGATCGTCGCTCCCACTCGCGTCAGTGCCACTCGAAACGCATCGGCTAACGTGGCTTTTGTGATCACATTAGTTAAATCGATGCCGAGATACACGATCGTTTGAGCAATTTGAGGACGAATGCCGCTGATAATACAGTCTGCCCCCATTAATCGAGCCGCAGTCACAGTTTTGAGCAAGTGTTGAGCGGTGAGGGTATCGACAGTCGGAACCCCAGTAATATCGATAATCGCAACTTCTGATCCAGTCTCCACGATCGCTTGTAGCAGGGATTCCATCACCGTCTGAGTCCGAGCGCTATCAAGCGTTCCAATAACCGGCAGAGCGAGAATCCCGTCCCAAAGTTTTACAACGGGCGTAGAAAGCTCAAGCAACTCTTCCTGCTGGCGCTGAATCACTTTTTCCCGCGACTTTTGATACGCTTCCATCGCCAGTAATCCGAGTTGATCCAGCAAAGTGGTGGCTTGCCAAATTTCCTCACTTAATGCAGCGGAATCTTTGAGATGCTGACGCATTCGATCGAACAGGGGTTGCTTGAACGAAAACACAAACATCGCCGTTTCAGTTGGCGTAAAGCCTTTTTGAGATCGCGATCGTGCCACGCTTTCCACCATTTCCCGCACGTCGCGCCACTCTGAAGCTTGAAGATTTGTCAGATTATTGTGCTGAGCAGCGCTCCGAAGCACATTGAGAAATTCGCGGCATTCCTCTTGCATTTCTGCTTCTTTGATTAGCCCCCCGCGATTGTTCGCGATCGCCAGTTCTCGACTCCACTCTGCCAGTAAGTCTGCTTCATAGGCTTCAAGAATTTCCGGGATCGTACTGCGACTCGTCATATCCATGGGAGCATCTTCTCATAGTCCAAGCTTTAGTGTAGGACTGCTTCAACTCATCGAGATGGAGTGAACCATTTTTCATAAGGTTTCATTGTGATCCAGCCTGTACAAAGTCACGGGCGATTGGGTGAATCGAGACAGCTTAAATACAAGCCCTCAGACCGCAATCTATAAATTTAGACAACGGATAAAACCTGCTCAGCAGCGATCGCGCTCAACACTCAGGTTGATCAACACTTAGAAAGATAACCGTTGCAGCAACCTTCCCTTCCCCGGTGGATGCAGTGTTGTCAAGTACGCCCTAAATTGAGCAATAAGCTTACTCTGCTCGTTAAGCAAGATGCGTTGTGTAGACCTTTATGACAAACCTTGCCCCTCTGCATCAAACCGCGCATCTCGATCTGACCAAACTCTTTCAGCGAGCCGCGATCGCCAGTAGCGCGATCGTGTTCTGCATCGGTTTGAGTGTCCTCATGGGATGGCAACTGCACATACCCTTACTGATGGGCAGCTTTGCCGATGACCTTGCCCCCATGAGCATCCAGAGCGCGATCGTGTTTATGATCGCCGCCCTGTCGTTGGGTTGCTTAAAATGGCGACCTCGGCATCAAGTCACGCAACGGATTTCGCAAATATTGGCGATCGTCGTGATTGCTTTCGGGCTTTTGAGCTTAAGCACAAGCCTCTCAAACTGGCAGCTTGATCAACACTGGATGCTGCCTTTTGTAAACTTCCAACTTAGTAACAGCATTCGTCCAACGGCGGTTAGCACTGGACTAAACTTTGCCCTAATTGGCAGTGCGCTATTGTCTTCGAGTCGAACCGATCGCACCTGGCAGCGTGTCGCTCAAGTGCTCACCTTGGCTGTCGCACTCATCGCAGTCAATGCACTCGTCAACAATGTGCATCCGATCGGCTTACCCCCGTTGTATCCCGCCCCAAAAATGGCATTGACAACCGCACTCACGTTTCTGATTCTGGGTGCAGGAATTCAGGCATTGCACCTGGATGAAGCCGTGATGCAAGTGATCCAAATCAGCGAGGGATCAAGCGAAGTCATGGTGTGTCAACTGTTGCAAGCCGCGATCGCGCTGGCAATTCTCGAAGCGTTTGTCACACTCTGGGGACAACCCCAAACCCCAGAAGATACGATTTTCAATTTGTCGTTGCTGACGCTAAAAACGGCTGTCATCTTTACCTTGCTGATCGGCTGGAGCATTTCGCTTTTAACTCGCATTCGACAAGATTATCAGCAAGCGGAAGCCGTCGTCGAAGACCGGGAAGTCTGGCTAGAAATGGCACAGGAGGCGGCTCATTTAGGGTGCTGGGATTGGAATGTGCACCAGGATCTGCTGCAATGGTGCGATCGACAAAGAAAACTCTTTGGTATTGCTGCTGAAGTGCTTAGTGGAACGCGTGAGACATTTTTATTGCGCGTTCACCCAGACGATCGATCGCGAGTGCAGCACCATCTAAATCAAACGATCGAGGCACAACAGAACTATTACGATGAGTTTCGGATTGTCTGGGCGGATCAGAGTGTGCATTGGATCGCCTCGAAAGGACGGTGTTTCTACAACGAAACCGGACAAGCCATTCGCATGAGTGGAGTCAGTTTTGAGATTACAGAATATCGCCAGATGCAGGAGGAGCGAGATCGATTACTTCAGCTTGAACAAGCTGCCCGAACCAAAGCCGAAGCCGCCAACCGCACGAAAGACGAGTTTCTAACCATTTTGTCGCACGAGATCCGGACTCCGCTGAATTCTGTGTTGGGCTGGATTCGCTTGTTTCGGTCTCGATCGCTCAATCCTGAGATGGTGGCACGCGGCATGGATGCGCTCGAACGCAATGCAGAAGCACAGGCGCAAATCTTGGAAGATATGCTAGACATGGCGCGGGTCGTGCAGGGTAGACTCCAGCTGCAAATGTCGCCAACCGATGTCAGCACTGTAATTACAGCCGTTATTGATACCATTCGTCCGGCGGCTCAAGCGAAACGCATTCATATTCACACTCAGCTCGATCCGACAGTCGATCGACTCATCTGCGATCCCAATCGACTGCGCCAGATCGTGTGGAATTTGATGTGCAACGCGGTGAAGTTTACGCCGCCTGAAGGCAAGATAGAAGTGACCTTGATGCGAGTAGATCAGTTCATTCACATTCAGATTAGCGACACTGGAAGAGGAATTGATCCAAACTTTTTGCCGTATGTCTTCGATCGCTTTCGTCAAGAGGACAGTACGCTGACTCGAAGTTACGGCGGATTGGGGCTAGGGTTAGCATTAGTGCGCTATCTGGCTGAGCTACAT
Source organism: Cyanobacteria bacterium FACHB-DQ100 (assembly GCA_014695195.1). Classification (NCBI taxonomy): domain Bacteria; kingdom Bacillati; phylum Cyanobacteriota; species Cyanobacteria bacterium FACHB-DQ100. The sequence goes on from JACJNW010000022.1 coordinate 17,768, forward strand.
GGAGGAACGGTTGAAGCAACAAGCCCAGGCATCGATCAGGGTGCGACCTTTACGCTGAAGTTGCCCTGCGGTTAGAGCAACATCGAAGCCGCAGCTAATCTGATTAATACCGGGGCTTTCTCTTAAACTGTCGATGCTTTGCCAGCGCCTTGCGCTTCCGTTTTTCGATCGGCGTTTCAAAAAAGCGATGTTTTCTCATATCTGGGAAAATGCCCGCTTTAGAAACCTCGCGCTTAAATCGACGTAGGGTTGACTCAATTCCTTCATTCTCACCCGGAATAACTTGGGTCATCTAATGTCCTCACTAATATTGAACAAATGCCGATAAAAAAGGCTACTCACGATTAAGTAGCCTCTTACCAGTCTTAACTTTGAGCATTCAGAGCACTACTCACGCACAGCACAAGCACACTCTTTAAACTGGTTCAGCTCCGGGGCTTAGTAACGCCGAGAGAATCCGCCTCTACCGCCCGAATCACCTCTTTCTTCGCGAGGTTTAGCTTTATTGACCTTGAGATCACGCCCCATCCACTCAGCTCCGTCAAGAGCCTCGATCGCTGCCGCTTCCTCGTCATCGCTTGACATTTCGACAAAGCCGAATCCGCGTAAGCGTCCCGTTTCTCGATCGGTGGGGAGTTGAATTCGCTTGACTGTTCCGAACTCAGCGAAAATTTGTGCAAGATTGTCTTGCACGACTTCGTAGGACAGATTACCCACGTAAATTGACATAAAACATTGCTCCAAAATGGATGTAGAGAGATTTAGATTCGGAGCAACACTTAACGTAATGGAAAGGAATTACACAGCCGAAGAAAGTCTCTTGAATCTACAACATAACACAATCTTGAGCAGCGATCGCCATAACTTGGGCATATCTCGAAAAGTTTGATTAAGCGTAACAAAAGGGAAATCAGTACAGTTCGTACTTCATCAACTGACACGGCAGCGCTCCGTTATACACCGGGAATCTTTGCGCCGATCTTAGTCCGATCGATTGAGAGAGTTCCTTATTTCCACTCAATACAAATGCTGTCCACCCTTTGAATTGCTGCTTCAGCACATCGCCTAAACGCTTGTAAAAAGCGCTCAAGTCACTCTCTCGTCCCAATCTTTCTCCATACGGGGGATTGCAGAATAGCACTCCACTGTTTGCGGGAGCAGCAACTTCCGATAAGTCGAGTGTCGCGAAATAAACGTGATTTGAGACTCCACAATGAGTTGCGTTGACGATCGCTTGCTCAATCACTGCGGGATCGCGATCGCTCCCCCAAATTGGTGCAGGAAGCTGCTCTCGCTGACTCGCTTCTGCGGCTTGAATCAAGTCCTCTAATAAGGTCAAATCTGCATCCAGCCACGTTTCAAACCCAAACCGCTCCCGAAATAATCCTGGAGCAACATTTAATGCCTTTAAACTGGCTTCTAAGGGTAATGTCCCCGACCCGCAGAGGGGATCATAAAAAACCTGCTCCGGTTGCCAACCAGAGAGTTGAATTAGCGCTGCTGCCAAGGATTCCTTGAGCGGTGCGGAGCCGACGGCTGGACGATAGCCTCGACGGTGTAAGCTCTCACCCGAACTATCGAGGCTTACGGTGCAGTGATTTTGATCAAGATGCACATTAATCTGAAGATCCGGGGCTTGAAGTTCAACATTAGAGCGATCGCCCAATCTGTCTTGCTGCTGATCTACGATCGCGTTCTTAACTTGAAGGGCTGTGAAATGCGTGTGATTAAGCTGTTTAGTTTTACCCGTGGCATTCACGGCTAAGGTCATATCCGGAGTGAGATACAGCGACCAGTCGATCGATTGCACACCCTGATAGAGATCTTCTGCATCCTGGCAGGGAAATTCATGCAGCTTCATCAGGATGCGAAACGGTAGCCGCGCCCAAAGATTGACGCGATACAGGAGCGCCAGATCCCCTGTGAATGCGACTCCACAAAATCCTGGCTCGATCGCGATCGCACCTAATTGCTCTAATTCTTGTGCTGCAAGCGTTTCTAGTCCTCGAGCAACAGTCGCAAAATACTGATTCATGAGTGAATGCGATCTAGAACCTGATTCAAGCTTAGCTGTAATTCGGGAAAGACTTTTGATGTGATCGCTTGCTCTCCCCGAAATTGTCTCACTTCATACTCTCCGGCTTCATTGAGTTGATACACCGAAAACGTGGGCTGTTTGGGTGAACCAATATACCGTTTTCCTCCTAATCCCAAGTAATCACAGACCCAATACTCCTCAATTCCCAAAGCTTCGTAGTCCTCTAGCTTTAAGGCATAGTCATCACTCCAGTTCGTACTTGTCACTTCAATGATCAACTTTGCCGATTTGCCCTGAGTGATTGTTGATTCTTTTTCCCATCGTGGGTCATCTCCTAGCGTTTGTTCATTCAAAACGATGACATCTGGCTCATATCCAGAATCATCACACTTAACAACACATTCCTTTGGCACAAAGTAAGGCAATTTTAAGCGTTCAATCTCATTCCCCAGTCGCAGCGCAATGTACCCGCACACCTTCGAGTGCTTACCGGTAGGCTTTGGCATTTCAATGATTTCTCCACTATGTAACTCATAACGATGCTCTGAGTGTTCGGGATACCAAGCGATAAACTCATCAAACGTGATTTGTTTGGGAAGAGATTGAACCATCGGAATTACCTCACTGGGACTGTAATTGGGCATCTAGTGCTTTGGCAATACGATCGCGTGCCTCCTCTAAGTGTGCTTTGGTGTAAACTTCCTTCTCACTGACTCGACCGAGCGCACGATCGATAGACCGTCGAAGTTGTCTCAGTTCATACCGCGCAACCGTCCGAGCATCTTCGGGAACTGGCGCTTGTCGCAACAACATCGAAATCATTGCCTCCATGTATTGTCGTTGTAGGGCACGACGCAAGCCAGAGAGCTTGAGATTATCCTGTGGCTTAATCACATCGCCCCAAATGCTCGACTGGAGACTATCAAACAACTCAGGAATTGTTAATCCCTGTCCGGCTTGGGTTTTAAGCTCAGAATCTCGCAGACGAGCTAAGCGATCGTAATCCAGCAGCGAATACAGTACAACACTTTGCAGAAATAGAATATTGTCATGAATCGGATAGTCTAGGTTTGGGGTCGGATCTGCACCCCAGTGCGCCCAGCGCGACGGAGCTAATTTGTTGAGAAAGTCCGGTGAGAAGCGGAACGGGTCTTCGCTAAACACATACTTCTCGATCAGGGCTAAGGCTTGGCGCTGTTGCTCGATCGGCACTGGCTCAAACGGCAATCTTCCTTTGGCATCCCCCGCCTTAAATCGATTAAAATACTGTCCTCCAATGTACTCGCTCAAGAAAGTCGAATACTGGAAGTAGTATTCAAACACCGCATTAAAAGCCACTCTGACTTCATTAAAGCCATCGCCCTCGAATGGATAGCGCTGATCAACGCGATTCCACATCTGGCGAGCATTGTTCAATTGCCACTGAGCGTAAGTCAGTAGATCACCGCTCATGTCGAATACATTGATTTTAGGGTCGAGATAAGTCAGGTCTTCATCCGTCGCGTAGGTCAGTTCGGGAGCAGGAGCGCGTTGAGCAATTTTATCTAACTCACGCTTTTCCGCGAGTGGAATAATTGCAGTGATCGGTTTGTATCCGTATTCGATCGCCCATTCGTCGTAGGGGCCAACTGTATGAGTGAAATAATCACCTTGCTTGGTTCCTTGGGGTGCAAGATTGACTGGAGCATATTCCATCACTGATCCAACCAAGCCCTTAGATCGAGTAATCGCAGTATTGTTGAGTTCTTCAGGTTTGAGCATTGAACTCGCGCGGAAGTTGTGCCGTAAACCGAGCGTATGTCCAACTTCATGAGCAATTAAGCTCCGCATAAATTCTTGAGCAAACGCTTTCATTTCGGGACTGCTTGGCAAAGTATTTTGCATCAGTGCCAGCGAAAGATTTCCAACTGCGTATTGTTTAGCCGTATCTACACCAAAGCAAAGGTCTTGGTAGTTGCCTAAGTGAGAACCAAATCGGAGCCGCGCTGTGTTTTTCTTTTCGTCAGCTTTGGCTTGTTTACGAAGCGAATGGGCTGCCATGCCATAGTTACAAAGGTTGGCATTACCGGTGAGCTGTGCGGCAAATGGAGCCGATCGCATCTGATTTTGTTCAACGATCGTGCGATAGTCCTCTTTCACCGCTCTGGTAAAGTCAGCAGAAACAATAATATCTGCATCGAGAATTTCGCCTGTGAGCGGATTAACGCGAGAAGGCCCCATTGCAAAGATGGCATCATTGGTATTGAACCAGCGAATAGTGTTATATCGAACATCCGCCGGGTCCCAATCCGCTTTATCCGGCATCTGTTTGACTTCGATCGCGTCTTTGAAGCCAATTTTTTCAAAGGCACGATTCCACATCAAAACGCCATCTCGAACTGCATCGCGATACTCTAACGGGACACTGTTTTCAATCCAGAAAACGATCGGCTTTTTGGGTTTAGAGAGCGGTGCAGCGGGGTCTTGTTTTTGTAAGTTCCAGCGATTGATGTAGCGAACAAACGGTCGTCTAGCGTTGTCGTTGGTGTAGTCTTTGTAAGCGGTGATGAAATAGCCGATGCGATCGTCTGCAAGTCTTGGACGGTAATCGCTGTTCTCAGGCAGTTGGGACAAGCTGTAGCGTACCTTTAGAGTAAATGCCCGACTATCTGGCAGGGTTTCGATATAGGTGGGAAGGCTTTCATCGTTGCCGCTACCGATAAAGCCAAACACTGTCTCAACTTCGATATTTTGTGGGAAAGCTTTTACTCTATCAAAGTACGAATTTTCTATATCTGGGCTGTAGTCGCCGCCGAGTGATTTTCCAAGAACGGGTAACAATCCTGGTAAGTCTGATAACAATAAGGGATTGAGTTCGACAAGAAAGCTCTTGCGCTCTGAATGAATACTACGGATTGGCAAAGTTTCTAAAATCGAATCACTGAACGATCGCTGGATCGATCGCTGAATCGGTAATCCCTGTTCTGAGCGGAAATAGATATTCGGGACAACAAATTGAATGGAGTCTTTGTTCCGTCGGAGTGTGAAGAGAAAGTCTCCGATCGGTAAACCACTATAGATTCCACGCTCCCCGACCCCGGATTCCAGCGTCATTGCCGCAAAGAAATTACGCTCTAGCTGATTCGGCATAATTTCTGCAAACAGTTTGCCGCTCTTTTCGTTGCGATATAGCGTAAAGAGTCCTTTGAGCGGTGTGGCATCTTTGATCACTTCATCGAAGGGGCGAAGTTGCGATCGATCCACTTCAGTTCTAGATCTTTGGGCTGATCGGGGGGATTCAGCGACTCCAGGTAACACCCAGCTGATGCTCACAGGCAACATCACCAGCATAAACCCCAATAGGAAAGCCAGGAATCGCGATACTCGTTTCATTCTATTGTTCTACTCAGTGAGATTGCGGGTAATCGGTACTATGAAGGCAGTGGATCGATACTAGCTTGCAGACAGAAGAGTGAATAAAATTTCAGACATTCTTAATTTGTGGGTCAAGTGTACACGCATTGTCTGAAGTTAGCGTGACATTTTGATTTCAAGCGCGATCGTAAACCAGCAGAATTGCCCAAATTGCCATTGCTCTAAGATAATGACTGGCGCGAAATGTTCCTGCTGCTGTGATCGCTTCGGGTGTCCTAAATTGCAGTCCGTGATTGTAGATTTGTTGTACCACTGATTCAGTAAGTGTCCAAGCTTGTGTTTTCATTTCCATTTGCATCAAAAACGCTGCCAATCCAAAGTTGATGCCTGTCCAAACTTCAAGAGGATGGGTTGCGTTTGGATTTTCGGGAGATCCATTGGGGCGAACTCCATTGGCTGCACCGATTTTAACGCCCATCTTTTCACTGAACTTCACAAAGCAAGCGTCATAAACGGTTTGCAGTGCGGATCGAGCGCAGTCGATCGGAACAATATCCGGTAAGTTCAACAACTTTGCATAGAACTGTCCACAGAGTTGATCCGCCATCACCACATCTGAGCCGCTACCACTATCTAAGCGGTAGTAAGTTCCATTCCAGAGCGTGTCTTGATAAACCTTGCGTGATTGTGTGAGCCAAGATTGATACAGTTCCACAGGTCGATCGAGAATATTTCCAATGGCGATCGCGCTTTCTAATGCTGCAATCCACAATCCACCACAATAAGCACTAACACCTTGTAATCGCCAGTCATCAAAGGTTTGATCCGGTGCGCCTGAGTTTTCAGGAATGCCATCCTCGTCGAGATCAAACTGTTTGAGATACTGCAAGGTTTCAACGATCGCATCCCAACATTCTTCTAGAAATTCCGTGTCAGTTGCGCCCGTTAATAGATAATCCCGATAAACCTGCAACACAAAATCTGAGCCAAGATCTTTCCATAAGTTGCAGTCTTGGTAAGCGGTATAGTTCGTTTTCTCCCAAACGTGCTCATTTGGTGCGCCTAAATCATGTGGCGTTGCACCTTTGACTTTGCGAAGTGCCATCGGGCTTTCGGCTCCGATCGTATAGTAGTAACCAATCACACGAGTTCGATCGTCTTGCTGTGGAATAGCGCGGGCAAACGATCTCATCACCGCTTTTTCTAACTCTGCCCACAGCATCAACAATCCAAACGAACCATACAACCGCACATCTAAGCTTTCATACCAGCGATAATCAATGCACTCTAGCACTGCAAATTGTCCGACTGGATCGTGCTCATCTGCTGCGCTCCACAATGTTCCACCTTGAGTTAAATCGTAGAGTTCATTGAACAATGCCATCTTGAACCAATCCGGTAGATCAGTTCGATCGAGAATGGGTTGTTGCCAAGCCTGAATCTTTTCTTGCCACGAGCGATGATGCTTCAATGCCGTTCGAGCAATTGACCAAGCGTTCTGCCCACTGCGACCGAAAAAATCTGTGTAACGCCGAAAATACTCAACACCTTCAGCAAACTCTGTAATTGGAAGATCCCAGCTCAGAACAAAGGGAATTTGCAGCGTTTGACCGGGTTTTAAGGTAAATCGAACGGCGATCGCGCTACCAATTCGCTCACCTGCTGAGGGTGTTTCGTCGTCTCGATCGTTCAATGATCCATCCCACGAAAAGCTTTCCCACAGCTCAGAGCCATCTTCAGGATTCCATCGCGTGTGATAGAACACTTCCCACAGATAAGGATTGATCGATGTTGCGATCGCCCATTGTCCGTCGCCTTCTTTCGGTTGATCCACAGCGCGAGACATGACGATCGCTAATTGATGTTCATTTCCCGTAAGTTGATTAAAGTTTCCAGCACTCTCGCCCAATCGTGGCTGATATTCATACACTGGACTTCCATCGTCTCTGAGGCGAATTTCCGGCGATTTGAGCGCATTGGTGAACCAACCGACCATATTCTCCCAGGTCAGCATAATGCTCAGGGTAATCGGCTGATTTGTGGGATTGTGTGCTGTCCATTGGAACACAGCAACCGGATAGCTCGTTTCTTGATAGTTGTTCGCAACGATCGGCGAGAATTGCTCACAGGTTAACTGTGCTTGGAACACATTCTCATACTTAAACCAGCTACGCGGATACAGTGCTGCATAAGTTCCAGATTGTTCGGGATACGATCGCCAACTCTCTAATGTTTGATCAGTTGTTAGCGCATACGCTTGGGATTGTTCACCCACTTGCTCAAACACACTAAATTGACAAGCAGGCATCGATGCAAACAGATGCTCACCACCATCAACGTGCCACAGATTAAAATCGCCCCTCGACGATCGACCAATACACCCCGCTCCAAATCCCCCTAGCGGCGCACCATGCCAAGCCCCATCATCTAAATTACTGGGATAGCGCACTGTGTAAGGCTTTTCCCACCCTTGCCCGATCGAGCGCTGCCAAGCACAAGCGGGAATTTGAACGGAATTAGATTGAGTCATCGTTAAGTTTGGCGAACGCGTAGCGCGGTGCAAGCATCGGCAATGCCCAATATACTACGATCGAACAACGTCGCCCGCCGAATCCTATGACCGAAATTCCTACCTTAGCCGATTTAGCCTTCATTCCCTACGTTGATGAGAATGGTCAACTGCCCGAACAATTTCAAGGGAAAGTCGGCATTTATGCCATTTTTGATCAATCTCAAACGCTAAAATTTATTGGCTTTTCGCGGGATGTTTTTCTCAGCTTAAGACAGCATTTAGTTCGATGCCTTTCTGAGTGCTACTGGATCAAAGTGCAGACCTTCGATCGACCCAACCGCACGCTTCTCGAAACAATTCGCGCGGCTTGGATTGAAGAGAATCATTTATCGATCGCCAACGAAGCCAAATGGACAGAACCAATCCAGGTCAAGTCTTTGATGACTGACCAAGAGCGATCAACCTACGAAAGTGCGATCGATGAATTCACACAGGGAAAAGCACTAAAGAACGTTGCTCGCCGCATTGAAGCTGAGATCATGGCTCAACTGAAAGCGCGAAATGTTCAAACAGAAATCCGATTCAATCCAAAACTCAAGGAAGAAGGCTTACTCGACCTGAAATAGCAGCATTAAAAATTTTTGAGTACAAGAGCCCTCTACATTGCAAAAAATTGCAACTCTCAAAGTCCCCCACTCGTGGGGGATTTAGGGGGCAGCCCAACGCTACAAACGCAGCCCCCAATCCTTCCTACTTCCGCTCCGGATGAGCAGAAATCTCTGGCGGTGGATTCCCCAGCATATTAATCGCTGCAATCAGTTGATACAGCTTGCCTAAATCCCGCTGATTAAAGTTCATCATCAAGCGCGGTAAAGCATAAGTCTCATCTTTAGCCTCTTGTGGAAGCGGTTTCGTCTTCTCGATCCGACCTGTGACGAGAATATCCCTGAACCGATCGTTCAACTCATCCACCGCCGCATCACTCAGTTCCGTCTTCAATCGCAGCACTAGCTGGCTGCCAACATAACGACTGGAGTGATACACCTGATAGAAATTAGAGATCGCCGCACAAGCCACATCAATATCATCGGTAATCGTGAACAGGCTCGGATCATCCGCGCTAATCAAGCCGCGCTTCAGCAACTGCTTATCAATGTACTCCGTCCAATCGTCCCAATATTTGCCGCCCGGCTTATCCACCAGCACCAGTGGCACCGGAGCCGATTTCCCGGTCTGCGTCAGCGTCAAACATTCAAACGCCTCATCTTGAGTCCCAAACCCACCCGGAAACAGCGCTAATGCATCGCTTTCCTTCAGAAAGAACACTTTACGCGTGAAAAAATACTTAAACGGAATCAGCTTTGGATCGCCTTGAATAAATTGATTTGCACCTTGCTCAAACGGCAACTGAATATTTAAGCCAAACGATTTTTCTGCTCCTGCGCCCTCGTTGCCCGCTTCCATAATGCCGCCGCCCGCACCCGTGATCACCATGTATCCCTGCTGCGTTACACATTGGGCAAACTCTTTTGCAAGCTGATACTCCTCAGTATTCGGCTTAATTCGAGCAGAACCAAAAATCGCAATCTTCCGCACATGACGATACGGATAGAACACAGTAAACGCCCGCTCCATATCTTGCAGCGACGCATTCAAAATCTTCCAGTCCAGCCGATCGATCTCATCACCCGACATTCGCGCAATCAGGTTCAGCGCTTGGGCAATTAACGCCCCGTGCTGCATATTTGGGAGATGATCGAGTAGGTCGTTCAGCGTCGATCGCAACGGCTCGACATTCAACATCGATGGGGACGGTTGGGACGGGTCAACAGGCATGAGCGATTCCTCACAAGGGCATTCTATTTTAGCGAGATTGGGCAGAATGCGATGCCCTCATCAATACTGAAAAACGCCCCAGAATTTTACTCCGGAGCGTTCTCAGCACTGTGACAAATGAGTTTAGCAAATGAGACGAATCCAGGGACGTAACCTTAAAGAAGATGCTTGTCAAGTGTGCTTGCAAGCGTCGTTTTCGGGACAGCACCGACGACCATATCCACCCGCTGACCGCCCTTGAAAATCATCAGCGTGGGAATGCTGCGAATTCCAAATCTGCTAGCAACTTGGGGATTTTCATCCGTGTTGACTTTGACCACTTTGACTTTGCCTTCGTATTGCTCTGCAATCTCATCGACTACAGGTGCAACCATTCGACAGGGACCACACCAGGGTGCCCAGAAGTCTACCAGGACTGGGACCTCACTCTGAATCACTTCCTGGTCAAAAGAAGAATCGGTAACTTGTGCGGTTGCTGACATTCCTGAAAATCCTTGCCTTTGTTTCATTTGACGAAATTCTAACATAGCAAAAACGACAGGAAGTATTCTCAGCCCAGACATAATTAGATACAAATCGGTGGCTCGTTCGGTTGAGAAATCTCTAAAACTTGAGAAATCTCTAAGAGAAATGGGGAGTAGGAAGTTAGGAAAAACTGAAATGATTAGCCCTGCTTCCGCTCCTCATTTCCCTACTTCTCGCTTTAAAAACAAGGAACCGCCTAAACCGAAGTCCAGGCGGAGTGTGGTGTGAGGAGTGAACGGAAACTTGCGTCTCCGCTTCCTCTATTCTAAACGACGGATTTGGATTTACCCGCCAATATTGCAAGTCGTGGCAAAACTCTTAAGCTTTTAATAAAAACTTTATTTTGCGGTCACGACTTCGTGTGCCAAGGGTATCGCGGCTGGTGAATTTAGAGGCTGCGATCGCGCCTTCGCGCTTATTTGCCCATTCCAAGCTGCTGGGCTTTCTGGTAGACTTTGCCTTCGGTTAATAGGGATGGAGCAATCACGACATCGACCTGCTGCATCTCCTTAATATTCTTCGCGCCTAGCGTTCCCATACTGGTTTGCAGCGCTCCGAGAAGGTTGTGCGTTCCATCATCTAATTGAGCGGGACCGCGCAAGATTTGTTCCAAGGTTCCGGTCGTGCCCACGCGAATCCGGGTTCCTCTGGGAAGGACGGGGCTAGGCGTTGCCATTCCCCAATGGAATCCGCGTCCCGGTGCTTCTTTGGCACGGGCAAACGGCGATCCAATCATCACCGCATCAGCACCACAAGCAATACATTTACAGATGTCGCCACCTGTGATCAGTCCACCGTCAGCAATCACAGGAACATACCGCCCCGTTTCGCGCTCGAAATCGTCGCGAGCGGCAGCACAATCTGCAACGGCGGTCGCTTGAGGCACTCCGACACCCAAGACTCCGCGAGATGTACAAGCGGCACCCGGCCCAATTCCAACGAGAATAGCGGCAGCTCCCGCTTTCATCAGATTCATCGTGACTTCGTAAGTGACGCAGTTTCCGAGAATTACGGGAATTGGCATTTCTTCGCAGAACTTCGCTAGATCCAAAGGAGCGATCGATTCCGGCGACAAGTGCGCGGTCGAAACCACGGTTGCCTGAATGAAGAACAAATCTGCTCCCGCTTTTGCGGCAATCTGTCCGAATCTGTCGGCACCCGCAGGAGTCGCACTCACGGCAGCGATTCCACCTTGGGATTTAATTTCTTGAATTCGCTTTTCGATTAATTCGGGCTTAATCGGTTGCGAATAAAGTTCTTGCATCAACGGCACAAATTCTGTTGTCCCGACTGAAGCGATGCGATCGAGAATCGGATTGGGGTCATCGTAGCGAGTTTGAATGCCTTCCAAGTTCAGAACGCCAAGTGCGCCTAACTGTGAAAGTTTGACCGCCATCTCGACATCGACGACTCCATCCATTGCCGACGCGATGATCGGAATTTCGCGATCGATGCCGCCGATCGTCCAGCCCGTCTCTGCCAGTTTCGGATCGAGTGTCCGCGCTCCAGGAGAAAGCGCAATTTCATCGAACCCATACGCTCTTCGAGCTGTTTTGCCCCTGCCGATTTGAATATCCACGCCAATGTTCCCCAAGCACTAATTGGATAAGAGTATCAAATTTCAATCCTAGTTGTGTGAGAAAAACAAGGGGCGATCGCGGTTCATTCTGTCAAACCTCTAGGAATTGCAAAACCCGTTAAACCAATCACCGGGACTTATAATTTTGAAATATTGGATTTGTCTTGCCATGTCACAAGAGTCTCAAGAGAATTGGCGTGATCGAATGGAGCGCCTAGAAGCAAACCTTGATCAATTTATCGATTTCGTTTCCCAGAATCAGCGTAATCAAGCCGTACAACTTCAAATTCATCAAGAACTGCTTGCATCTCATCAAGAACAAATTAATGAGATTAGGGAACTCTCCCGGCGGCTTGCCGAAACTCAGATTGCGACGTTTGCTCGCATTGATGAGATGCAGGCTGAAATTCGTGGACGTCAAATCGAGACTCAGCGAATGCTCGCCCTTTATTTGAACCGAGACCCCGATGAAGACACCCAAAACTAAATTCACCCTGACCCATCACCATCATGTTTGAAACCGCACAGTTAATTGAAAAAACTCAATGGTTAGGCATTGCGACGATCGCGTTTGCCGTTCTGACGATCGTTGCGTTTCTGTTCAAATGGGGAATTCGCTTCCGACTCGTCGGCGTGACCGGATTTACCGCCGTTCTCACCGGAGGGGTGTTCGCGCTCAGTTTAGGACTGTACAACCGTCCCAATATTCCTGGAAATGTTCATTACTCGCGGGTGTTTGATGCCGGAGCAGCTCAGGTCGTCATCGCTGTGCCTCCAACCATTACCGAATCTCAACTCGAAGCGACCCTCAAACAAGCTGCGATCGATATCTTCTCCTACGGTCGTCTTGGACAAGGATCAAATCAAATGACCATTCGGGCGCGAACCATTTTGCATCCTCAAGAGGGGATATCCCAACCTTTATACTTAGGTGAAATTCAGCGATCGCTCTCGATGCGCGAGGATGAAAACGCTACGATTAAGCTGTATCGCGAGAACTTGGCGCAGTTACCGCAGCCAACCGCATAAAGTTTGTTTCTTATTCCAAATATGTCTACTCAATCAAATTCTGTGGTTTCGTTGATGATTGCTCCTGCCCAAGTGGTACGCGGTTCAGGAGCGATCGAGCAAGTCGGAGATTGCATCGCTCGCTTGGGAACTCGTCCGCTCTTAGTTGGTGGAGAACGATCGCTTGAGGTGGTTAAATCTCGACTGAAATCAGTGTTTAAGTCGCACTCGCTTCAGGCTGCAAAAGCGTCTTACGGCAACGACTGTAGCGAGATTACGCTGGCAAATTTGAAAAAGGCAGTTGCAGACCATCAAGCCGATTTGATCATCGGAGTCGGAGGCGGTAAAGCGCTCGATACGGCAAAGCTTTTAGCCTATCAGTGCCATTTGCCGATCGTCACGATTCCGACTTCCGCCGCCACTTGTGCCGCTTGGACAGCGTTATCGAACGTATATTCTGAACAGCACGCTTTTCTGTACGATGTCGGATTGCCGCGCTGTCCGGAGCTGCTGGTGTTGGATTACGATTTGGTTGCAACCGCGCCCCAGAGAACATTAGTTGCTGGCATCGGAGATGCGATCGCGAAATGGTACGAAGCTTTGGTCAGTAGCGGTCACTCTGACAAAACCTTACTGATTGCCGCCGTTCAACAAGCGCGAGTTTTGCGCGATATCCTATTCCAGAAATCCGAAGCCGCTTTGCAGAATCCTTTAGGAGCAGAGTGGCAGGAAGTCGTGGATGCTTCAGTGCTGATGGCGGGTGTAATTGGTGGAATTGGTGGAGCGCAATGTCGAACCGTTGCGGCTCACGCGGTTCACAACGGATTAACTCACCTGCTCGAAAGTCATCACGCTTTACACGGCGAAAAAGTTGCGTTTGGAATTTTGGTGCAGCTTAGACTTGAAGAAATGGTTCAAGGCAATCAGCTTGCTGCGACCTCCCGCCAACAGTTGCTGAAGTTTTATGACCAAATTGGCTTGCCGAAGACGTTGGCGGACTTAGGACTGGGGAATGTGACGATCGCGCAGCTTCAACAGGCGGCGGAGATTGCTTGTAATGACACTTCAGACATTCATCGCTTACCGTTCCCGGTTGTTCCGAGTCAGCTGATGGCAGCAATGGTATCAACCACAGCACCGACAATATCGGCCCGCACTGACCTGAGTGATTTATCTATGGTTGGATCTGCGGTAGAATAGCCAACTCAGTCATTATTTGTCGATCGCTTCACACTCATGAATTTGCCCTGGATTTCTCCTGCCAATCGCTTAACAAAGCTGCCTCAATATGTGTTTGCGCGTCTGGATGAGCTAAAAGCCAACGCCAGAGCGCAAGGAGTTGATCTAATCGATTTGGGCATGGGAAATCCAGACGGGGCGACTCCAAGCCCGATCGTTGAGGCGGCGAGCAATGCGATTAAAGATTCTAGAAATCACGGATATCCGCCTTTTGAGGGCACAGCCAGCTTTCGCAAAGCTATTACCGATTGGTATCGACGACGCTATGGAGTTGATCTCAATCCTGACGGTGAAGCCCTGCCACTATTGGGATCAAAAGAAGGACTGACGCATTTAGCCTTGGCATATCTCGATCCGGGTGATGTTGTTTTGGTTCCGAGTCCTTCCTATCCGCCCCATTTTCGAGGGCCTTTAATTGCGGGTGCAACGTTATATCCACTAATGTTGAAAGCTGAGCAAAATTGGCTTATTGACCTCAGCGCCATTCCCGAAGAAGTGGCTCAGAAAGCGAAGATTTTGTATTTCAACTATCCGAGCAATCCCACAACTGCAACTGCTCCACGCGAGTTCTTTGAAGAAATTGTTGCCTTTGCGCGTCGGTATGAAATTTTGCTGGTACATGATCAAGCCTATGCAGAATTAGCGTTTGACGGATATCAGCCCACAAGTTTATTAGAAATTCCAGGCGCGAAAGAGATCGGAGTTGAGTTTCATACGCTGTCAAAAACGTACAACATGGCAGGCTGGCGCGTGGGGTTTGTTGTAGGAAATCGCCACGTGATTCAAGGATTGCGGACGCTGAAAACGAACCTTGATTACGGCATTTTTTCCGCCATTCAGACCGCAGCAGAAACCGCTTTGAACTTGCCCGATCGCTACCTTGTCGAAGTGCAGGAGCGCTATCGAACTCGCCGCGATTTCTTAATTAATGGACTTTCTGAATTAGGCTGGTCGATTCCGAAGCCCAACGCCACGATGTATCTTTGGGTTCCTTGTCCGCCGGGAATGGGTTCAACTGATTTTGCGCTGACCGTTCTGCAGAAAACGGGGGTTGTTGTCACTCCTGGAAATGCGTTTGGCGCAGGGGGGGAAGGCTATGTGCGAATTAGCTTAATTGCAGAGTGCGATCGCTTAGGTGAAGCCCTAAACCGATTAAAGCAAGCCAACATCCGTTTCGCTTAAAACAACTCAAACTTTCTCAGCAAAATCGCGATTGCAAGCTATTATATTGCGGCAGATTAATGCTGAGGAAATGACGATGAGCCGCCATCTACTGTCGATCGAGCCATTTGATATGAATGGGTTTCGCTTTCCGGGGTATATGGTGAGCAGCACTGCTCCGATCAATGTTGAAGATAAAGACGAAACGACTATCGATCGAGATCCCAGCGAGGTTTTGAAGGAGATTGCGGATTACCTACAGCAGCATGAAGATGCTGAAATTTTGATTGCAATTCACGGTTATAACTCCAGCAAATCAGGAGCAAGATGGTGGTACGAAGAAATCCGCAGATATGTTAATCAAAACTTCGCAAACCATGTTTCACCAGGCTTGATGGTCATTGGTTACCGATGGTCTTCAGAAAACGTATTTCCGAATGAGTCGGGTCAGAAATCTTCGAGCATTCTTAAGGTTTTGCCAGGAACGATTAAGGCATTCAAAGCTTTACCAAAACCTCTAGCGATCGCAGGTATTTTTGGAGTATTACTTGCGGTGATTGGTGGCATTTTTAATCTTGTCATTGCGCTATTCAATCTTGTTGATAGTCTTACTATTCTGATTGCTTCCTCTTTGGCACTAACGCTCTCTTTATCGATTGTTGTGGTTATTTTGACAATCTTTATTCTGAGAATCTCAGGATATTTTCGAGATACTTATCGTGCAGCAAATTTTGGTGTTTCAGATTTAGTTGAATTTATTCGACAGCTAGATAATCAATTGGTAGGGCAATCGACAAATCGGCAAAAACGAGTCCGTCTTAGTTTCATTGGGCACAGTATGGGTGCTTTTGTAGTGACAAATACGGTGCGAATTTTGTCAGATGTATTCGATCGAGATTCGATCGGAAATCTACACATCAAAAATCAGAAAAAGCTTCCTTCTTCAGATATTGGTAATGCCTTTCGGTTGAGCCGATTAGTATTAGTTGCACCTGATATTTCTGCTGAAGCGATCATCTCAGGACGAGGGAATCCGTTAAAGTCTTCGTTGCGTCGTTTTGATGAAGCTTATCTCTTCAGCAACGAAGGCGATATGGTGCTGAAAATTGCTTCAACTGCGGCAAATTACTTCAGTTTTCCGACAAGCACCCGAGATGGAGGATATCGCTTAGGAAATGTGATTGTGAGAAGTCCGGGGAAATTTGGACTTGAGAAAAGCGGCATCGTGAATCTAGATAATTCTGGGCAATTAATTCCGTTATGTGGAATTGAGTTTTTAGAGCGTTTGTATCTACGAGAAGGAATGCCACTGTCGAAGCGGCAAGAACAAATTGACTTGGAGAGCGATCGTTTTATTGCAGAATTATTTACTTATTTCGATTGCACAAACTACCAAGAAAACGGTAGAGGAATTGTTAGTCAAGCGCTTGGTAAATCCTTCCTAAATTTCAAAGATTATGTTGCTTTGATTCTCTCTGGAGCAGACGGACACGGTGGATTTTTATTTGCTAAAGATGCGAATTTTAGTCGTCGCTTAATTTACGGATTGAGCAGTATTGGACTTGAAAAGTTGCTCATGACGATCGATGCAAATCAGGGAGATCACCAGGTTTTACTCAAGCTTTTTTCTCAACAATGCGGCGAAAAAGGCATTCAAGTTTTGCTTGCGAATGAGCGGTACGATCGTCTTGGTTTAGCTAGTGGAAAGCTGAGCGATCGAAAAGCATTCTAGTTCAGCCCTTATCTTCGGAGAACTCCTGCTTCGAGGTAGTCTTTAATTTTTAAGGACAATGCGATCGAATACGCTCACATTAGCGATCGTTCTGACGATCGGAATTCTTTCAGTTTCAACGGCTGCAATTCTGATTCGACTGGCGACAACCGTTTCAGGTGTTTCAGGCGTTGGGTTTAGTCTTGTTTTAGCAGCATCCCGCTTGTCGATCGCAGCGCTGGTTCTGGTTCCAACTTGGCGGTCTTTTCAGACCGCTTCACCGAGTGCGACCAAATTCGCGATCGGTGCAGGGATTTCGCTGGCGGTGCATTTTGCGACCTGGATTTCGTCGCTGTCTTATACGTCGATCGCAGCTTCGACAACGCTTGTAACAACGAATCCACTCTGGGTTGCTCTGCTTAGTTGGGCTTGGTTTCGAGAAAAGCCAACTCGTGCAACGTTTTGGGGAATTGGAATTGCCATGATTGGGGGCATCTTAATTGGATTTGATCAAACCAGTCGAGATGGTTCAAATCCACTGCTGGGAAATGGATTAGCGATCGTCGGCGCGTGGGCAGCAAGTTTATATCTGTTATTAGGACGAGAAGCACAACGGCAAGGATTAAACGTAAAAATTTACGTCACGATCGCCTATAGTGTTGCAGCAATCGTACTGTTTCCCTTGCCGTTCCTATTCGCCTCATCTTACATTGGCTATCCCATTCTCACTTATGTTTACATTGCATTGATGGCAGTGTTTCCACAACTGATTGGACATACCAGTTTCAATTGGTCAATGCGACATCTACCACCAACGATCGTGACGCTGATTATTTTGCTAGAGCCAGTTGGATCGACGATTTTTGCGATCGCACTATTTCAAGAAATTCCTGGAACGCAAGTGATTGCAGGAGCTTTGGTCTTATTAATCGGAGTCGCGATCGCAATTTTAGGAAATTCTGCAAAAGTATCCTGATTTACCCGAATCTCTGAGTAAAGGGGAATGGTAGATGCACCCTGATAATTACCCCTGGCTTCGGTCGGGGGTTTTTTGTTCCAGCGCTTCGATTGCCGCTTCGAGCGCGATCGCTACATGCGTCCAATGCGTTCCACCTTGGCAAAACACAACATAAGGTTCACGTAAAGGGCCATCGGCAGAAAATTCCGAAGTGCTGCCATCGATAAAAGTTCCACCTGCCATCACCAACTCACTCTCATAGCCAGGCATTCCCGACGGAACCGGATCGAGATAAGAGCCGATCGGTGAATTCTGCTGAATTGATCGGCAAAACGCAATAATCTTTTCCGGCGAACCTAGCTTAATCGCTTGAATCACATCGCGCCTCGGAGCCATCGGAGCCGGATTTACCGGATAGCCCAACTTGTCAAACACATAAGCGGTCAGATGATTGCCTTTCATCGCTTCACCCACCATTTGAGGTGCAAGAAACAAGCCCTGAAATAACAAGCGATTTTGATCAAACGTCGCACCGCCGGAACTGCCAATTCCCGGAGCAGTTAACCGACAAGCTGCCATTTCTACCAAATCAGCTCGACCTGCAACGTATCCGCCCGTCGTGACGATCGTCCCCCCCATATTTTTAATCAAAGACCCCGCAATCAAGTCTGCTCCAACCGCCGTGGGTTCTCGATCTTCCACAAACTCTCCATAGCAGTTATCCACAAAGCAAACCGTATTCGGATTCTGTTCCTTGACGATCGCAACGATCTTCTCAATTTCGACGATCGACAAACTCGGTCGCCACGAATAGCCACACGATCGCTGAATCGAAACTAATTTTGTATTCGCTCGAATCGCCGTCCGGAGCGCGTGCCAGTCGATTAACCCGTCCGGCGTAAGTTCCAACTGCCGATACGAAACGCTAAGATCTTTGAGAGAGCCTTGCTGATGTCCCCGCAAGCCAATCACTTCTTCTAAGGTGTCGTAGGGCGCACCCGCAACGCAGAGCATTTCATCACCCGGACGTAACACTCCGTAAAGCGCCGAGGCGATCGCATGAGTTCCAGACACAAACTGCACCCGAACGATCGCAGCCTCAGCCTGAACGATCTCTGCAAAGACCCGATCGAGCACTTCTCGTCCTAAATCATCATGACCATAGCCGGAGACACTGGCAAAATGATGAACTCCCACTCGATGATGGCGATAAGCAGCCAGCACCCTTTGTAAATTTTTCTTGACCTGAGAGTCAATACCAGAAAAAATTGCAGATAGCGCCTGTTCTGCTTCTTTTATCAAGATCGAGCCGTCCATCGTCTGCCTCGTTCATTAATATTTACAGTAGAGATTGCGCTAACCCGAATAACTCAGTCGGTTAGAGCGGGTTCTATTGTCGCGCAAATTGGTATCGTATTCCGTTTAGAGATTCTTTCATGACTATTGCAACTTCCGAAAAACTGAAAATAGACTATCCCACGCTAGGCTTCATGGTGGCGATTCACATCGGCGCACTGTTCGCCTTTTTGCCCGGAAACTTTAGCTGGAGCGCAGTCGGATTAGCAATCTTCCTTCACTGGCTGACCGGAGGCTTAGGAATTACCCTCGGCTGGCACCGTCTCATGAGTCACCGCAGCTTCCAAGTCCCAAAATGGCTCGAATACACCCTAGTTTTCTTTGGTTCATTGGCAATGCAGGGCGGGCCAATCTGGTGGATCGGGCTACATCGTCATCATCATCTTTATTCTGATCAGCCCAACGATCACCACGATTCGACCAAGGGATTCTGGTGGAGCCATATGGAATGGATGCTGCGGGATGTTCCGGCTGAAAATGAAGTTCCTAAATTCACAAAAGATATTGCCGACGACAAGTTTTATCAGTTCTTAGAAAACTATTTTGCACTGCTGCAAATTGCATTAGGCGTGTTGCTGTATGCGATCGGCGGTTGGTCATTCGTGGTTTGGGGAATCTTTGTTCGCTTGGTGCTGGTTTACCACTGCACTTGGCTTGTCAACAGTGCAACCCATAAATTCGGCTACCGCACCTATGAATCCGGTGACAACTCCACAAACTGCTGGTGGGTAGCGCTTCTGGTTTACGGCGAAGGCTGGCACAACAATCACCATGCGTTTCAGTATTCCGCCCGTCACGGTCTGAAATGGTGGGAAATCGATATGACTTGGATGACGATTCGGCTACTGCAAGTTCTTGGTCTTGCAACCAAGGTGAAACTTGCAGAAGAAAAAGCTTAGAGTCAGATTTCAATAAAAAATCCCGGACGATAAACAGCGCGATCGTCCGGGATTTTTTATTAGAGAAGGGCTACTTCGCGCCCTCCGGAAACTTGGGAATTCGACCCGAAAAGGTTAGCATGATGGGATTGTGGGTAGGAGCTTAGCGCATGAAATTACGGATCGGTGCAAGTCTTCAGAACGGAAAGTACCAACTCAATCAAGTTCTAGGGCGCGAGAGCTTAGGCGCAACTTATCTAGCAACGCAAACGCTCCTTCAGCAATCGGTCGTAATTAAAACGATCGACCCTAGCCTGCAAGTGATGCAAAGCTTCCCCCAACTCAAAACTCGATTCATCGAAGAAACTCGGCTTCTCGCTCGTTCCCAGCACCCCAGTATTGTGCGAGTTCTCGACTTTTTCCAAGAAGATGGTCTACCGTTTCTGGTGATGGAATACATTCCGGGTCAGACTCTGCACGATCGCATTTCTACGTTTAATGCACCACATCTAACCGAAGCCGAAGCGATTCACTATCTGCGGCAAGTCGCCTCAGCGCTCAGCGTTGCTCATCGTAACGGACTGATTCACCGCAATATTCGACCCGAAACGATCGTGCGTCGTCAAGGCACTAATTTAGGCGTTCTCGTCGGCTTCGGGTTTGCTCACGACCTTGCACCCCCGGTTGAGAAAAGCCCCTTTCTTCCTCTTGATGCCAATTGGAGCCAAGACAATCGATTCGCGATCGACCTCTACTCGCTGGCTGCAACTCTTTACTTTATCCTGACCGGACAATTCCCGAACGGCTCACCGTCGCTTGAACACCACTCTTGGAGTCCTGCAACCAAGCAAGCCATCTTTCGAGGACTGACCCGTGATCCCCAGTGGCAGCTTCAAACTGCGGATGAGTGGTTGCGCCTCCTTCCCAACACAACGCTCCCACTGATGGCAACGAACCCCACCAGCAATGGTGCAAACAGTGCAGCCAATAATATTGTTCAGAGTACTCCGACAACTGGCAATTCCACATCGTCTCAAAACGGTCGGGGACGCTCGATCGAGCCAGAAGTCACGCTGGCTTCATTCCCGGTACAGAACGGACGCTCGGCGGCTCCTCCCACTAAAGCTCCTACCGCGCCACCCGCCCCAACCTTGACGGCACTTCCCACAACTGCCGTAGAAGCGACTCCGGCATCAGCAGTCCTTGTATCCCCGACCCCTCGCTTGCCAAAATCTTTAGTCCTAACGATGGTGACGGCTGGCGCGATCGGCGTAGGATTCGGATTAGCGCTGCGAATTAGCGCGACCAAAGCACCCGGAACGACTTTGCTACAGCCTGTACAGCCTTTTCCCGAAAAAGAATGGAAAGGCACACTCAATCCAAATGATAAGGATGCCGCCGATCTTCCCCTTGAATCCAGCAGCGCCAATTCCAACAAAACACCCTTAAAACCCGTTACCCCAGAAGTCGATCGCTCTATCTATACCCCCCCAAAAATAGAAACGCCGTCGCCTGAACCGATTCGCCCGCGCCGTCATCCACTCACCGAGGAGATCGTACCCACCAACCCTGTGAAACCCAAGCCCTCAGTTGAACCGAGCGAACCTGAGATCGAGCCAACTGAGCCTTTACCCGAAACGAGTACAACCCCTGAACCTGTCGTTCCGCCGGCAACCGCTCCGGCTCCCGTTGCGCCTGCACCTTTGAAACCCAGTTCTCGCGAAGTCACGCCGACTCCACCCACAACACCCTAACGGTCGATCGCGGAGATTCTCCCTCCGCCTGGGTTGTCCTCTCGACGGCTCACGCTATAATTCAGGCAGCGCTAGGAAAAATTTTATGAGTACCCCCTTAGTTCATGCTTTCTTTGTAGGTCGAGCGATCGCTGAAATTGCTTACGAGCGGCTTGAAGCAGGTCTTACCGATGCCTTGAGCGAGCTAGGAAAATTCGATGCCGAACAGCGAGAAAACCTGCGGCAGCTTGTCGATGAAGTGATGGCACGGGCAGAGCGTGAAGCCACGATCGCCACCCAAGCTCAAACGACGACCGCGATCGTTCCGTTAGACTTACAAACAAGCGGCGACCTGCAAGCGACGATCGACGATCTGCGGGCAGAAATCGCGGAATTGCGGTCTGAACTTCAGCGCTACCGGACGCGATCGACTCAGTAAGATTCGCGTTTGTAATAATAAAGTTGAGTTTAACATTCAGTGTTAGTTGAGAAATCGCGTGTCTGTTTCTTCCAATGACTCCAGCCCTTCGGCATTCTCGACGGAGCCAATCGAGTCTGAGCGCTCCGAAAACGTGACCGACCCCGACCTGCCTAGTGTTGAGAAGGTAACTTCCTTGCCTGAACCAGCCCCCCATGAGCCTGAGTTTGATGGAGCAGCCAGAAGCATCACGCGGCGGCGCAAAGCTCCAGAAATTTTGCATTCCAATAAAGCGTATCGTTGGAACCGGGAGAAATACTCGCGGCAGCGCAGATTTATCGATATTTGGTCGTTCGTGCTGAAGTTGATGGGCGCGCGCTGGCTGTACACGAAGCGCTGGAGCTACAAGGGCGGAATCAGCGACGCGAAAAAAGCGGCTCGACGCAAATCTCTTGCCATCTGGATTCGAGAAACCTTACTGGATTTAGGTCCGACCTTCATCAAAATTGGTCAGCTCTTCTCAACGCGGGCAGATCTGTTTGCGAGTGAGTTTGTCGAGGAACTGTCTAAACTGCAAGATCGTGTGCCTGCATTCAGCTACGAACAGGTCGTTGCGATTATCGAACAGGATTTGGGCAAGTCGATCGAAGAACTCTATCGCAGCTTTGACCCGATTCCGCTTGCGGCTGCCAGCCTCGGTCAAGTACACCGCGCTCAACTGCACTCCGGCGAAGAAGTCGTTGTAAAAGTGCAGCGCCCTGCATTAAAGCAGTTATTTGAAATCGACTTGCAAATCCTCAAGGGCATCACTCGCTATTTTCAGAATCACCCAGAGTGGGGCAAAGGACGCGATTGGATTGGCATTTACGAAGAATGCTGCAAAATCCTGTGGGAAGAAATCGACTACCTCAATGAAGGACGTAACGCCGATACATTTCGCCGAAATTTCCGGGGTCACGAGTGGGTTCATGTTCCGCGAGTCTACTGGCGCTACGCCTCTCCGCGTGTTCTGACCCTGGAATATATGCCCGGAATTAAGATCAGCCATTACGATGCGCTGGAGGCAGCA
Organism: Cyanobacteria bacterium FACHB-DQ100; assembly: GCA_014695195.1. Classification (NCBI taxonomy): domain Bacteria; kingdom Bacillati; phylum Cyanobacteriota; species Cyanobacteria bacterium FACHB-DQ100. Next base: position 41,143 of record JACJNW010000022.1, read on the forward strand.
GGACTCGATCGCAAACTCCTCGCCCAACTGGGAGCCAGAGCCTACCTGCATCAACTTCTTGATGATGGCTTCTTTCATGCCGATCCGCATCCGGGAAATATTGCGGTGAGTCCCGATGGCGCACTAATTTTCTACGATTTCGGCATGATGGGACAAATCAAGCCCATTACTCGCGAACGATTGCTCGATACATTCTTTGGAGTTGCTCAAAAAGACGGCGATCGCGTGGTGAAGTCGCTGATCGATCTGGGTGCGCTGGCTCCGACTGATGATATCGGCCCGGTGCGGCGCTCGGTTCAGTTCATGCTAGATCACTTCATGGATAAACCGTTTGAGGAACAATCGGTCAACGCTATCAGCGACGATTTGTATGAAATTGCGTATGATCAACCCTTCCGATTTCCTGCAACGTTTACCTTCGTCATGCGGGCATTCTCAACCTTAGAAGGAGTCGGCAAAGGACTCGACCCGGAATTTAACTTTATGGAGGTTGCAAAACCATTTGCAATGCAGCTTATGAGCAACGGAAATTCCCCGGATGGTGGACTTTTGAACGAATTAAGTCGTCAAGCAGTACAAGTCAGTAGCACCGCATTCGGGCTACCGCGTCGAATTGAAGATACCCTCGACAAGCTAGAGCGCGGCGATTTGCGCGTCAGAGTTCGATCAACCGAAACCGATCGCATCTTGCGGCGCATCGGCGGCGTAAATGTAGGGACAAACTACACACTACTAACTTGTGCGTTTACGATTTCCTCAACCATTTTATTGGTGAATCAACTTTATTGGGTTGCCGGAATTGTCGCGATCGCTGCGGTAGTTAGCGGAATCGCTCTGATTCGATTGATGATGAAGCTCGATCGGTTCGATCGAATGCCTTAAATGAATGGTGTGTTTGTGGGGCGAGGTGTGAATACTTAGACTCAGAGTAAATTTAACTTAGCTTCGACGCTTTTTACCCGATACGCTGAACACCATGAAACGCTTCTTTACTGCAGGGATGACTGATACCGGACTGATCCGATCTGTCAACCAAGACGCTTATTCTGTCGATCCAGATGAGCGATTTTTCATTGTCACTGATGGTATGGGTGGACACGCAGGCGGACAAGAAGCCAGTCGCATCGCGATAGAGACGATGCAAGCAGTTCTGACGCAGCAGTGGGAAACCGATCTCGATTCGGAAACGCTGTTGCAGCAAGCAGTCTTAGAGGCGAATCAAGCCATTCTCAAGGATCAGCGCCTCCACCCGGAACGAGCAGATATGGGAACTACGGCAGTTGCGGTGATTTTCCGGGATGACCAACCGCTTTATACCCATATTGGAGATTCGCGACTATATCGACTGCGAGGAGCTAAACTCGAACAAATCACCGAAGACCATACTTGGGTCGCAAGAGCAATGCGCCTCGGTGAAATTACGCCGGATCAAGCGCGAGTCCATCCCATGCGCCACGTCTTAGCTCAATGTTTAGGACGACCTGAATTAGAAACCGTAGAAGTACGATCGCTCTCCGTGCAGTCGGGCGATCGTTTGCTGCTCTGTAGCGACGGACTGACCGAAGAACTCTCTGATCAACTCATCGCGAACCATCTGAAATCAATTCGAGCCTGCGAAAAGGCAGCCACTGCGTTGATTAATGCAGCAAAAGATCGCGGCGGACGAGACAATATCACTGTGGTGATTGTCGCAATTCCGTAATCTGAATCTGCTTTATCACCATCACTCTAAAGTAAGATTCTGGCAATCTGTGTACGAAACCGTACAGACAGAAATTCACGCTGCCCGATACCGTAGCTCTTAGCGAATGTAAGCAGCGAGAGTATTTACTCTGCCTGGACTATGGCTCTTTCTCCTCAGCGGGTTCAACTGATTGGCTCAAAATCTTACATGGATACCTTTCCCCTACAAGCCCTGCGGATCTTGGTCGTAGATGATAATCAAGATTCGCGAGAAATGATGATCGCGGCACTTGAAGCAGAAGGAGCAGAAGTCATTGCGGCTGAGTCTGTCCAAGCAGCCTTGATCACCTTATCGACTTGGAAACCCAATCTTCTCATTAGCGACATTCGGATGCCCGATGCTGATGGATATAGCTTTCTAAAAGCGCTACGATCTCGATCGATTACTATCCCTGCGATCGCGGTGACTGCATTTGCCCGCGAAGACGATCGTCAAGAAGCCCTCGCCGCCGGATACCAATCGCACTTATCGAAGCCAATTGATCTCGAACTGCTCTACAGCACAATCGCCACGCTGATTCGGGAGTCTGGTGCTCAATGTCGCATTTGCGACCAAAAGGAATAGCTAAATCTCGGCTAGTTCCTCAACTCTGCCCATCTATAGAGAGGATAGAGAGATAGATACGATACGATAGCGGTCATATTCACTGAAGCAAAATTTTATAAACAACAGGCGTGAGACGCTAGCATTTTAGCCCGCTCTTTTGAGCTACCGTCCAGTCGTCTCTTGTTGCTCGATTTACCCATGACTAGAGATTTCACCGATTCTGTAGCTCCAGATGTTCAACGGGCAACCAGTCTACGGTGGCTCCTGCAAGCCATGTCTCCGCCCTGCAACCAACTCCTAACCGCACTTCCTTCAGGCGATTACGAGCGTCTGACTCTACTTCTAGAACCTGTTACCCTGTCCTTGGGCCAAGTTCTTTATGAACCGAATCAATCCATTGAGTACGCCTACTTTCCCACCACCGCTGTTATTTCCCACTTGAATGTGATGGAGGGCGGGCGAGAAGTCGAAACTGTCACGATCGGCAACGAAGGAATGATTGGCGTTCCGCTCATTCTGGGAACCGATCACATTCCGACGCGAGCGATCGTTCAAATTCCTGGTACGGCGCTTCGTGTTTCTGCAAAAGCCATTCAAGCTGAACTCAGTGTGAGCCGATCGCTGCAATTTCTCTTGCTGCGCTACATTCAGACGCTGATGAATCAGATTGCCCAAAATCTTGCCTGCACTCAATTGCATTCGAGCCAAGAACGCTGCTGCTACTTGTTGCTATTAACGCATGATCGTCTGGGAGAGCCAATCTTGCCGCTTACCCACGACCTACTTTCCCGAATGGTGGGAGTGCGGCGCGATCGCATCGGCGAAATTATTGACACGCTAGAGCGGGCTGGATTAATTCAGCATCAGCGCGGTCGTTTGACCCTTTTGGATCGATCAGGCTTAGAATCTGCGGCGTGTGAATGCTACCAAATTTTACGATCGCAGTTTGACCAACCGTTTGAAGAGCTGTGATAAACCACCCTGATCCTATGTACGGTAAGGGACAGACAACGGTGACACAAGACTTATACCTTAGAAACCGCATTCGGATTGCGGTCTGAGTGGTTGTGTGTCGCGGGTCTGTTGGCTTTCATGCCTCAAAATCGTTCTCGTCCTACTCAAAATAAACTCTTACGCGCTCTGTCCCAAGAAGAGTACGAGCAACTGTCGCCGCATTTGGAGTTTGTCACACTGCCGTTCAAGCACGTCTTGTATGAGCCGCATCAGCCTGTTGATTATGTGTATTTCCTCAATCATGGTGTTGTTTCAATGGTGACGATTACCGAAGAGGGAGAAACGGTCGAAGCGGCGACGATCGGCAATGAGGGCATGGCGGGCATTCATGTTTTACTGGGGGTGAATCACCTCTCGCTACAAGCAATCGCGCAAGTGGCAGGCAACGGAATGCGAATGCGAGTCGATGCGTTCCGCCGAGTCGTCACACCTGACACTCGGTTATATGAGCTACTGTTGCGCTACATTCAGGCGTTAATTAGCCAACTGTCCCAAACGGTTGCCTGTAATCGGTTGCATTCGGTTGAGGAGCGCTGTTGTCGCTGGTTGCTGATGTGTCACGATCGCGTCCCGACCGACGAGTTTTTTCTCACTCAAGAATTATTGTCTCAGATGCTGGGAGTCCGGCGGGCGAGTGTGAGTGTTGTGGCAGCGATTTTGCAAAAAGCGGGACTAATCACCTACAGTCGCGGCAGAATTCGGATTCTCGATCGCCAAGGACTCGAATCTGCCTCTTGCGAGTGCTATCACTTAGTCAAGATAGAATTCGATCGGTTGTTAGGCGACGAGCTAAGAGATTCGGAAGATTAAACTGCAAAAACCGAAATAATTCAGAAGAATTTCAAAGACTCGATAAAGATGTCCTTAGTGGAATAGTCGAGGTATCCGTAAGATTGCTAGGATGCCCCCACGGAGATTAGAACTATCATGTCAGAGCGCGGCGATTGAGAAAATGCTGCCCAAAAGGACTGCATTTGTTTGAAAATAGAGAAAAAAGGTTCCGCTTGCGTTAATCTCTATCTCGCGTTCAAACCTCCTTCCCAAAGCTGAGTGATATAATTCCCGCACCTGTATTCAGGCTGACTGTTTCACACCTTTAGATAGAAAGGAGATTGCCCTTGTCCCGTCGTTATTTTTTTACGTCTGAGTCCGTCACTGAAGGACATCCAGACAAGATTTGCGACCAGATTTCTGACACGATTTTAGATGCGCTTCTAAGCCAAGATCCGAGCAGTCGGGTTGCGGCTGAAGTCGTTGTCAACACAGGGTTGGTTCTCATTACAGGTGAGATCACCACCCAAGCAAATGTCAATTACATCGATCTTGCTCGCAAAAAAATCGCTGAAATCGGTTATACCGGAGCCGAGAACGGATTTAGCGCCAATAGCTGCGCTGTGATGATCGCACTTGATGAACAATCCCCGGACATCGCTCAAGGCGTTGACACCGCTCAAGAAAGCCGCGAACATCTCAGTCAAGAAGCGCTCGATGCGATCGGGGCTGGCGACCAAGGCATTATGTTTGGGTTTGCCTGCAACGAAACGCCAGAATTGATGCCGCTCCCAATTTGTTTAGCACACCGGATTTCTCGTAAGCTTGCCGCCGTTCGCAAAACGGGTCAACTGCCCTATCTGCGTCCCGACGGTAAAACTCAAGTCACTATTCTTTACGAAGACGATCGACCCGTTGGCATCGATACAATTTTAGTTTCGACGCAGCATACCGCCACGATCGGCGACATTAGCGACGAAGTTGCGATCCAAGAAAAGATTAAAGCAGATCTCTGGGCACTCGTAGTAGAGCCTTGCTTTGCGGATATCGACGTGAAGCCTGACGAAAACACTCGATTCTTGGTGAACCCCACAGGCAAATTTGTCATTGGTGGGCCTCAAGGCGATTCTGGCTTGACCGGGCGGAAAATCATCGTTGATACTTACGGCGGTTATTCGCGTCATGGTGGCGGTGCATTCTCTGGAAAAGATCCCACCAAAGTCGATCGCAGTGCTGCATATGCAGCACGATATGCCGCGAAAAACATCGTTGCAGCCGGTTTAGCTGACAAGTGCGAAGTTCAGTTAAGCTATGCGATCGGTGTGGCGCGCCCCGTCAGCATCATGATCGAAACCTTCGGCACCGGCAAGGTGAGCGATGAAGTCTTGCTGTCATTGGTGCAGGAGAATTTTGATCTGCGTCCAGCAGGCATTATTCAGGCGTTCGGCTTGCGGACGCTTCCTGGAGAGCGCGGTGGTCGTTTCTACCAAGATGTTGCCGCCTACGGTCATTTTGGTCGTCCTGATCTCGAACTGCCTTGGGAGCAAACGGATAAGGCTGCACTGTTAAAGGAAGCTGCTTTATCGACGACCGCAATTAGCTAAAAGGTTCGATTCAATCTGCCCCCAAGAGACTGCTCTCTGGGGGCTATTTTTTGTTCCAAGCTGAAATTCTGATGGAAACTGCACAATTAAACAGAATTTACGATCGTCCCCTAGTTTCTTTGGTAGGAGTCTTCCCTTAAAATTAAGGCGGAATTGCACTGTGAAAAAGCGTAAATTACTAGCCCTATGAGAATTCTTGCCCTCGTTCCTGGTGGAATAGGCGATCAAATCCTATTTTTTCCAACCTTAGACGATCTAAGAGCGACCTATCCCGATGCTCAAATCGATGTTGTTGTTGAGCCAAGAGCGAAGGCAGCCTACCGCATTTCTAAATCCGTTAACGATATCATTCTGTTTGATTTCAAAGGCAGTAACAGTCTGTCGGACTGGAGCAATTTGCTTGGGGTACTGCGAGATCGCGAATACGATGTCGCAATTTCTCTCGGTCAGCGCTGGGGGATTGGCTTCCTGCTGTGGCTGAGCGGCATTGAAACTCGTGTTGGATACGACAGCGGAGCTAAAACCTTTTTTACGAGAACCATCCCGCTTAATCAAAATCAGTATGCGGCGGCGATGTATCACGACTTGCTGAAGGGCATAGGCATCGATCGTCCCGTCTCTGACATTGCAATCAGCGTTCCAGCAAAAGATTTGGAGTGGTCGGATGCTGAGCGCAAACGGCTTGGGCTGCAAGATGGCGGATACGTTTTGATTCATCCTGGAGCAAGCCAACTTTCCCAGCGTAAGGGAATCGATAAGATTTATCCGGCTGAAAACTGGAAAAAAATTATCCAGGACTTTCAGCAAAAGCAGCCAGATTTACCGATCGTTCTGATTAAAGGTGAGGAAGATGCAGCGATCGTCGCTCAATTAGCGGCGCTATGTCCTGGAATTAAGGTGACTGCACCCGAAAATACTGGGCAACTGGTTGCAATGGTGGCAGGGGCGAGCTTGATGCTTTGTACTGATAGCGCACCGATGCACATTGCAATCGCAGCTCAAACGTTTACCTTGGCATTGTTTGGCGCAACTGATCCAGAGAAGCTTCTACCTAAGAGCGATCGAGTGACAGCGATCAAATCTCCAACAGGCAAAATGGCAGATATTTCACCGCAAATGGTACTTGATCGCGTTTGGGGCGGTTAGTATTCGCCACCTGCCGAAATGCCGCTACCGTAAATCTCCGCGTTTCTGATATTGATGCCATTGAGAACTGCGCCGAGCGTCTGCGCGTTAATCAGGCTAGCACCAGATAGATTTGCATCGGTAAGATTGGCATAATCAAGGGTGGCATTGCTCAGATAGGTAGTCGTGAGATTTGCATTTTTCAAATTTGCGCCTGTTAAGTCTGCACCCTCAAGATTCGCACCTGTGAGATTCGCACCTTCAAGATTGGCGTTTCGCAAATCAGCGCCCAACACATGGATTTCTTTCAAGTCTGCGCCTGCAAGATTACAACCGGAACATTCTCCGGTTGTGAGCAGTCGTTGAACGTGCTGAGGATCGGCTGCTTTCCCTGGTGCTGAGATCGAGACGACAGCGAGACAAGCGAGTGTAATTCCAACTTTTGCAAACATAAAAGTATCCTCCAAAAATTGAGTGGAGCGAGCCTATCAACAAGGTAAAGTAGCAGTCTTATTTATTACTTCAAGCGTAGACAAACGAGTTCCAGAAAACCTCATTCTCTGGATGTCATTCGATCGGATGAATTGTGGAAAAAGTACGAACACCCTGATCGAGACAAGACAAATTCTAAGTTTTGTTGAAGCTGCTAAGAATTTGGGCTTATCTTTATTTTGGCAAACTTTTTCTGCGGTGGCAAAGTCCCTCAGCTTCTTCTAACAATTCTTCTTCTAACAATTGAAAGTGCAATCAAAACCGCACTATGACACTCATAAATTTGATAAAATTTAACATCATCACTATTGATGTTACGCTCAGCAGTTAGGAGACCTCATGACCGGATTCATTCGAGGATTATTTTCAAAATCTAAATCGAACGAGACAGAAGCACCCGTAGAACGTCCGAAGAAAGAGAAAGCCGAGCGTCCGAAAAAAGAAAGCGCTGCCTTCTTTCTGGAAGCTACTGAAGCTCAGACGTTTGGCAATTCGGAGTATATGAAGGCATCTAAAAGGATTCGACGGACTTTCCCTAAAACAGTGGACAGTCCAGACGAGAAGGAATACATCCAAGAGCTTTCTGCTATGGGTCGCGTGACTCCGGGTAAAGCCAAAGTAGAAATTGTTGATCCGAAGCAAGAAGCTAAATCGTCTCCAACTGCTCCGATCGAGGATGCGGCTGCTCAACGTCGAAAAGCTGCGTCGGATATGGATATGTTCCGCAAGATGGCGAAAGACATTCGTAAATAGTTCGGGTGCTTGTGGTGTTATCATCTCCAGTTTCCTTGCGAAATTGGAGATTTTTATTGTTTGACGATCATTGATTCAATCAAGAGAGATCCATTTTCCTGGTAGATTGAGCGATGTATAGCGCTTAGAGGCAGGAAGATGCAGCCAAAAATCATTGTTTTAGATGATGATCCAACAGGGTCGCAAACTGTGCATAGCTGTCTGCTTCTAATGCAGTGGGATGTCGAGACTTTGCGTGTGGGATTGCGCGATCAAGCGCCGATTTTCTTTGTGCTGACGAATACGCGATCGCTGGCTCCCGAAGCTGCAAAAAGCGTGACTCAGGAAGTTTGTCGCAATTTGAAGCAGGCGATCGCGCTTGAGTCGATTCAAGATTTTCTGGTGGTAAGTCGATCCGATTCGACTTTGAGAGGACATTACCCGATCGAAACGGATGCGATCGCGGAAGAACTCGGTTCGTTTGATGCTCATTTCCTCATTCCTGCATTTTTTGAAGGCGGACGAACGACTCGCGACAGTGTGCATTATTTGAAAGTCAATGGTGTCGATACGCCAGTTCACGAAACTGAATTTGCTAAAGATTCTGTGTTTGGATACAAGTACAGCTATTTGCCGGATTATGTGGGAGAAAAAACACAGGGTCGCATTCATGCCGATCAAGTCGAGCGATTTCTGCTAGCAGACATACGAGCAGGAATTCAGCCGAGATTAAAAAATTTACACAATAATCAATGCTGTGTGGTTGATGCAGAAACACAGGCAGACATGGATCAATTTGCATCAGATGTATTAACTGTTGCATCGGAAGGAAAACGCTTTTTATTCCGTAGTGCAGCAAGTCTGCTGACATCGCTAGCAAATTTGGGAGCGCAACCGATCGCACAAGCAGAAATGGCACGTTACGTCCGGGGAGGCAAACCCGGAGCCGTAATCGTTGGATCGCACGTAAAGAAGACCACCGAGCAGCTACAGAAATTACTCGAAGCTCCTGGAGCGGTTGGCGTTGAGATCGAGGTTGCACAATTGACTGGATCAGATGAGGCGCACGATCGTTTACTGAGTGACGCAGTTGAAAAAATTAGCGAAATTCACAACGCTGGAAAAACTCCTGTCGTCTTTACCAGCCGTAAAGAATTGACCTTTGATGATGCCCAAACTCGCTTGGATTTCGGCGAATCTGTTTCAACACTTTTGATGGACATTTTGCAGCAGCTTCCAGCAGACATCGGTTTCCTGATTAGCAAAGGCGGCATCACCTCAAACGACACCCTGAGCAAAGGATTAGCGCTCCGAACTGCGCGACTTTTAGGTCAAGTTTTGGCAGGCGTTTCGATGGTTAGAACCGCAGAAGATCACCCACAGTTCCCAAACCTTCCCGTCGTTCTCTTTCCCGGAAATGTCGGAGATGAAGCCGCATTAGCAACCGTTTATCAACGCTTAAATCAACACATCTAACCCCATGGAACGCATCGGATTTATTGGACTTGGCATCATGGGAAAGCCAATGGTGCAAAACCTGCTGAAAGCTGGTTATCCTGTGACGGTGTTTAACCGATCGCCCTCCCCCATTTCAGAACTCGCCGCTCAAGGGGCAACCCCCGCAACTTCCCCCAAGCAAGTTGCTGAACAATCCGACGTTGTGATTACTTGCCTGCCGGATTCTCCAGACGTTGAATCCGTTGTACTAGGACAGGACGGAGTTTTAACCGGATCGCGATCGGGACTGTTGTTTATCGATATGTCTACGATCGCGCCTGCAACCTCTAAGAAAATTTACACAGAACTGCAAGCCCGCGGAATTCAGGCGCTGGATGCGCCAGTTTCAGGGGGCGATATTGGTGCACAGCAGGGAACCCTATCAATTATGGTCGGGGGAGAAAAAGCGGCGTTCGATCGTGCCCTCCCCGTTCTGCAAGCAATGGGAAAAAATATTGTTCACATCGGCGAAGCAGGCGCAGGACAAGTCACGAAAGCGTGTAATCAAATCGTGGTTGCAATGACGGTTCAAGCGGTTGTAGAAGCACTAACGCTAGCGAAAAAATCAGGCGTTGATCCGGCAAAAGTTCGCGATGCCTTACTGGGTGGATTTGCTCAGAGCCGAGTGCTAGAAGTTCACGGGCAACGCATCTTGGATGGCAGTTTTCAGCCTGGATTCAAGCTCGATCTGCATCGAAAAGATATGAATATTGTTTTGCAGACTGGACGAGAAGTGGGAGTCCCTTTGCTGGGAAGCAGTCAAGTGACTGTTTTAATGGATTCCCTGATTGCTCAAGGCAAGGGAAACCTTGATAACGCTGCGATCGCGCTCCTTTACGATCTGCTTTCAAATGCCTGAGATCTGCTCAGTTGGCTCCACTCGCGCGGTTGACCAACCCGCCTCAGCCTGTCCTAAAACGTAGGTCGCGATCGCTTCGATCTCTTCTTCGCTCAAGCGTCCCCCAAATGCAGGCATCGCATTTTTACCGTTGATCACTTGATGCCGAATCGCCTCTAGAGACTTCATTTCATACTTCTCTAGGGCTTCCTTTTTCAGAGTTTTGTGCGAAATGATCACATTGTTACCGCCAATGTGACAGGCAGAACAATTTGCATTAAACAGATGTTCACCATCTGATGATTCTGCTGATGCTGGAGAAATTGTCATAAAAATTGCGATCGCGCACATCAAAAGCGCGATCGCATTCCGAAACCAAGACGTTTGCCAATTTGAGTTCATTCTCCTTAGTCCTGCGCCAATATGGGTAAAAGCACTGATTTCATTGTAAGCCGAGATCAAAGTGCAACCGTAGAACCAAGGAGAATAGCGGAAATTAACCTTGGACGACAACTTTACCGACCATGCCCGCGCCACGATGAGGCAAGCAGTAATAGGTGTACTCTCCAGCAGGAGCGTCAGCCGGAATCGTAATTTCAAAGCTCTTCTTCGCACCTTCTAGAGCTTTGTGCGATAAGGAAGCAGCCAACTCTGCATTCCCACCAGGAACTTTTGCAGCATCAAAGATCACGTTATGAGGAGGCAATTGACCTACCGCAAATTCAATCGTGTCTCCAGGCTTAACGGTGACAATTGCGGGTTCAAACACTAGACCCTTTGCACCGCCCATTTTCACTTTCACGGTATCTGCTGAAGCAGGAGCAGCAGAAAGGAAAAGGCTACCCATAATTAGTAGAACTGCACAGAACGCCAGGGTCAGTCCCCGGATAGCAGAAGCGATCGATTTCATAGTTCACTCTCGAATCGAAATGGTTTTCTAGAGGGGTTCTCTAGATTGTTTTTACATTTTACAGCCTGTCGTACTCACATTGACCGGGTTCTAACCGAAAATCATTTCCAGAAATCCGCTCTAAAAATTCGCGATCCCCCATCCTTTTGCTTTTTCGGCAGCTCTTAAGATAAAGCCTGCAAGATTTTCGACTTCAGTCTGAGAGAGCCAGGACTCTGGCACTTCACGACAGAGGAGGCTGTCTTCGCTGCCATCATAGGTCATCGGTTGCCGCATGAATTTTACTAATTGTTCCACTGTGTCGCGGGGTGGTATCGCGTGTCTTAGCGCTGCTAACGATAAAGAGACAGTAGGGTTCGGTAAGGTTGCACCGCCGACATGACAGGAAGCACAGTGAAGCTCAAATAGGTTTTTTCCTTTAATTAAGTCCTCAGCGGAAAACGATCGCGTTTCTCCTCGATCATTCATCACCACTGGAACCGGATCTGTCACTTGTAAATAATTTCTAACGTATGGATTAACTTTGGCATACGCAGGAAGGCTGATCGCTCCCCAACTGAACAAAGCAAAACAGAAGATTAGAAGGCAGCGTTGCCAGAATGTTCGGAAAGCTTGTATCAGCATCAGAGGATCAGCCTAAATTTGGGTTAGTAGTAGATTTTGCCGCCGCCCCATTTGTCGCCAACGACTTTGGGTTGCAGCAAGATGTGACCTGCGATCGCAGTTAGATCTTGATCGGTCAGGTTCCGCATTGCCGGGAAGGTATCTTTGCTCTTGAGGCTCGGATGTACTTCCGCGATCGATGTGGTTCCGTCATAGCTGGTCGGATCTTTCATGTAATCGACTAGCGCGTCAATGTTATTGCGAGGCGGGGTCGCGAGTGAAAGCGCTTCAGGGTCAAGCCCAACGTTGGGGTCGGTTTTGGTAACACCGCCCACATGACATTGAGCACAAGCGTATTGAAACAGGCGCTTGCCTTCTTTTACTTGCTTGGGGGTGAGGGTAACAGTACCCCCGCTCGCATCTTTTACCACCGTGCGGGTTGCGGCATCAAGTTCAGCAGCATTGGCAGACGGTGCAAAGACCTGAAAAGCAAAAAAGACAGTGGCAACAGCAAGCCAAAGAAATCTTTTAAGCATGGTTCTCCTTAAATGTGGCTCAGTAATCGGACTTCACAACACAACAATCGATAATGGCAGCCCGAAGGCAATCGGCAAATCGCTCGAATCGGCTTTGCTGATGATGAGAATAGACCTCTTTAATACCAATATCATGCCGTTGTGACAATGCTTTCACCAATCTTGAGATTCCACCTAGTCAGGAGTCGTGGTAAAGGTTTTTATCCCTGGAATCTGAACGCCGTGAGCGGTCGGAATGACAGGCTGATGCAGGCGAATCAGTTGCGCTAAGGTCTTTTTCAGTTGGGTGCGCGGCACGATCGCATCAACAAATCCATGATTTAGCAAATATTCCGCCGTCTGAAAATCATCGGGAAGTTTTTGGCGTAAGTTCTGTTCGATCACTCGTCGCCCAGCGAACGCAATCATGGCTTTCGGTTCTGCCAGAATGATATCTCCCAGCATGGCAAAACTCGCCGTTACACCGCCAGTCGTTGGATGAGTTAGGACTGGGATGTAAAGCAGGCGGCTTTCCCGGTGACGCTGTAGCGCTCCGGAGATTTTTGCCATCTGCATCAGGCTCAGCATTCCTTCCTGCATTCTCGCGCCACCAGAGGCGCACACAATTACAACCGGAAGGCGCTGCTGAGATGCGCGTTCAATCAGACGGGTAATTTTCTCACCCACGACCGACCCCATACTCCCCCCGATGAAGCGGAAATCCATTACGCCGAGCGCAACTTGGCAACCATCGAGTTGACCGATTCCGGTTTGTACGGCTTCAGTCAGCTTGGTTTTCTCTTGGGTATCGCGCAGGTAGTCACTGTAAGATTTGCGAGCGCGGAATTTTAGCGGGTCGGTCGGAAGGATATCTTCATCGATCGGGACCCACGTGTCTGCGTCGATCAATTGTCGAATCCGTTCTGGACTAAAAACACGCATATGATGGCTGCATTCTAGGCAGACCATCTGATTTGCTCTGAGGTCTTTGGTGTAAGTCAATACACCACACATTTCGCACTTTTTCCAAAGTCCATCAGCAATCTCTCGCTCTTGAGCCTGAGGAACTTTCGGATCAGATTTTCGCCGATTTGCAAACCAATCAAATAGTGACATTAGTGAATCTACCTACTACCACGAATAAAAGTTAACGGCTTATATAAAAGCGAGTAACATGTCGCTAGTTCAATCAAATCGTATTAAAAAATGCGTTCTTTTCTATACTCTACACGTACTAAATTTGACTACCTTAACAGTATGAAAGCTTGTACGTAACCCATCTCTGATGAGAAATCATTTTTGTCGCTGTATTCTCTCGTACCTCATTTAACCGCTCGATTGAGAAATATTTTCTCGACGCGTTCTTGGTTTATCCAATTCCCAAGACTTTGGCAACTCTTATCTTAAATTGTTGTCATTGACATCCGTTAATCCTACCAAAATCTGGGAATTCTAAGCGCGAGTGCCGTGGCAAGTCCGAAATTTACCTGTTGATATGAACACGTCTACTGCTGAGTTGTTTGGGTCGTCTCATTATCGTGCCATTGCGGATGATGCTTTGAAAGACGAAGATAATGCTGCTTGGGTGATGGAGTTAGATCCAGACGTTCGACAAGCTTGGATTGAGCGGATTCGTTGGATTCGTTTAGCAGATCGTTTAGCGGAAAATGAACTGATTGAGGAGAGATCTGGACAGTTTCAAGCATTTTGTAATTCGTGGCGCTGGCTGAGCGCGACTGGAACGGTGCAGCCGACGGGAGATCATCGATCGCTGTTTGAGTCGATGCGAGACTGCTGGTTTGACCAGGCTGATCCAAGTAGTCAATTTTCCCGGCAGGCTTGGCAGCAGTATTTAACGGCGCTGAATCGGTATAGCCAGAAGAATTTAGTCTTTGATACGATCGCTGAGTTTGAGACGATGCTGCGGGAGTTAGCTGCATCATTTTTTCAGGTTTTACCGTTTTTGTCCGATCAGACTTGCCAGGTGGTTGGCGCGTTCGGGGTCGTCGATCAGTTTTACAATACGCTACGAGATTTACGTGAGGATGCAGAGCAAGGAATTTGCTATTTGCCCAACGAATTGCTCGATCGCTTCGCTGTGACACGATCTGAGATTCTAGACCTTAGAGCCTATGACAATCCGGGATTTCGATCGATGATGCAGTTTTGGATTTATGATTATTTGCCAACCCTACAGCGTCGCACTTATCCATTTCTTTTGTCGTCTGATTTGCATCCGTCTTGGCAGATTTTGCGCGATTGGTCGCTGAATCGGTACCGTCGCATTGAGCGGGTGATGCGCCATTGCGATTATGATTATGTGCGATTTCCGCAAGTCTATTGGCGTGAGGTGCAGCGCGATTTAGTGCTGTTGATGCCTGCAAGATGGGGGAACGCAACCGCGCCGAAGCAGTCTAGCAAAGCGGTATCGTTTCACGATCGACATTGTAAGCTGCGGAAATTTGTCGCAACCGATCTTTCACAGTGCGGGTAACTTCAGAAGATTCTGCCGAACAGCAATACTCTCGCTGCTTCAACTTAAAGCGGTTAGACAGCGAGAGCAACTCGCCTTTAATAGGCGCTTGCGGTTTTACGGTGCTGAACTGCGGTTACGCCTGTGGGTTCAAGCACTTTACCATTCTCAATCGTGGCATAAAGCAGCCAGTGGTCGCCGCAATCCATCCGATTCTCGATTTTGCATTCGAGGTAGGCAAGAGCATCTAAAAGAATAGGGCAACCATTAGAGGCGTGATCGGTGCTGAGTTCAGCAAAACGATTTTCACCGGGAGCGGTTGCTTTTAAGAAGGTGCGCCGAACGTTTCGCCCTTCCTTCAGAATGTTGAGCACAAAGGGAATTTCAGGATGGTCTAGAACGCCTTCTGCTCGATCTTTCGGTAAGGCAACCGTAATTCCAGGAGGGTTAAAGGTCGCTTGCGACACCCACGAGGTTAGAATCCCAAACGGTGTTTCTCCCTGATTTGCAGTCACAACACAGAGCGAACCGACAACGCGCCCGATCGCTTGCTCGGTACGATCGGTTTGAGCTTCGACGGCTCCTTGACGCGGCGCTCTGATTTTTTTCATTTTTTTCAGAGCTTGAGCGAATTCGGCTCCGGCGGCTTCACAGTGTTGCAGCACTTCTTCTGAAGGTGTGAATTTGACGCGAATGGTGTCGAAGCCAAAGGCAAATCCGGCATCTTGCAGTCTGCCTTCGAGTAGGTCGATCGCTTCACCACTCCAGCCGTAAGAACCAAAAACACCTGCAATTTTGGTTTTTGAAGCGGTAGAAAGCACTAATCCTAGAGCAGTCTGCATTTGGGTTGGAGCGTGTCCGCCCAGCGTTGGAGAGCCGATGACGAATCCGTCGCATTGCTCGATCGCGGCTGTGATTTCGCTGGGGTCAACGAGTTCACAATTAATCAATTCGACTTTGATTTCAGCATCGGTGAGTCCTTTAGCGATCGCGTGGGCGACGGTTGCGGTGTTGCCGTAAGCAGAGGTATAAAGCAGCGCTACAGAAAGTTCTTGATTCTCTTGCTGTTCGCACCATTCGAGGTATTCGAGCTTGAGGCGGCTGAGGCTGTAGCGCACGATCGGGCCATGTCCAACCGCGTACCATTTCGGACGAAACCGAGCCATCTTGTCGATCGCGTCTTCGACTTGTTTTGACTGTGCTGCGTGGAGGCAATCGAAGTAGTAATGGCGATCGTCGTCGAGTTGCTTCCAGTTCTCGTCGAAAATGGCATCATCGCAAACGTGAGCGCCGAAGAATTTATCAGTATAGAGAATACGGGTTGCCGGATCGTAAGTGCAGAGTCCATCTACCCAGCGCGGGGTGGGCGTAAAGGCAAACTGAAGCTCGTGCCCTTTTCCGAGGTCGAGGACTTCTTCACCTCGAACGGGGTTGATGTTTAGGGGCTGATTGGAGAATGCAGCCTTGAGGCTATTGGCGGCAGGGCGAGAGCAAACGATCGTAATTTGTGGCGCAATTTCGAGCAGGCGTTTGATCGTTTCGATCCGATTGGAGTTGACGTGACCCAGAATTAGGTAGTCGAGCTTTTGGAAATACTGGTGGTCGTGGAGTTCCTTGAGAAAGATATCGGTAAAGGAGCCGCCCGGTGGGTCAAACAGCGCACTTTTTTCGGCTTGAATGAGGTAGCTGTTTGCAGTTGTTCCTTTTTGACGGGCGTATTCGGTTTCAAATTTCAGCCGATCCCAGGTGCGCGATCGTAAGATCCAAGTATCTTGAGCGATTTCGGCAACTTGGACATCTCTAGGTCGAGTTTGAAGCATAAGGCGAGCATGATGAAGGGTGGGACATAAAGGACAGGTTCATCCTTTTGCAAACTCCCACCCTGACTGGACAAGTCGGGGTGAGGAGATTCGGTATTAATAGTGATTGCCAACTTTGCGATGGTGTACAGCCGTTAACGCATCCGCTTTCGCGACTCGCCCTGTGGTAACGATGCTGTAAACAATCCAGTGATCGGGGCATTCCATCCGGCTCACAACTTCACACTCTAGATAAGCCAGCGATTCAGCCAGAATCGGTGAGCCATTAGTCGCAGGATAGGTGGTGACATCGGCAAAGCGATCGGCTCCCGGCGCAAACCGCTTGAGGAAGTGCTTCATTAATGCCTGATATTTTCCTTCTTCCAGCGCATTTAGCACGAAGTGATCGCCAATGTGCAGGAACGATTCGATCGCCCGATCTTTGGCAACCGCGATCGAGACTCCGAGCGGTTCAGAACTTGCCTGCGCGACCCAAGATGCCAGCATTGCACTAGAGATGTCGCCCTTTTTGGCAGTAATGATGTACAGACCGCCGCTAATGCGACCGAGGGCTTTATCTAGCTCGGTGTCGAGGGCTTTCATTTGTTTGACGGTACGATCGCGAGTGAGCCATTGTCCTAAGTCTGTGCCGGACTCCTCGCAAAGCTGGTAGATCGCTTCGGTCGGTTCGTCTGCGATTTTGATTGGCTCAAATTTCTCAACCAAGCCAATCTCCCGGATTCGGTTGCGAATCGGATAAACGGCTTCATCGTTACCGCCGCCGACTTCAAACAGTCCAAAGTTCTGCTTGGAATTTACGGCAGCAAGAATGGTACCGATTGCGGCGGCAGCGTTTTCAGCAACTTCTCCAGATTGCGGGGGCATTCCCAGAACGATCGCGCTGGAGAGTTCGACCAGTTCGCGGACTTCCTGCGGTTCAGCAACGCGCAGATCCATGATTTCAACGGCGACTCCGGTTTTGGTAATTCCGGTTGTGATCGCTTGCGCGAGTTGATCGCCGTACCCATGTCCTGCCACATAGAATAAGCCAACGGTGGTGGTCGCTTTTGCTTGGGTTTGGCTCCAATCTTGGTAGCGTCCGACTAATTCTTCGATGTTGTAGCGCAGCAGTGGCCCGTGACCTGTGGCGATCGTCGTAATTTCGGGAAGTTCTTTGATGCGTTTGATCGCTCCGAGTACCGATCGAGCGTTCGGAGCCATGAGGCAGTCGTAGTATAGACGAAACTCGGCTTCGAGAATATCAAGGTCTTCATCGTAGGTGTGATCGTCGCAGAAGTGCATCCCGAACGCATCACAGGTGAATAGCGTTTGCGTTTTGTGGTCGTAGGTGAAAATTGTGTCGGGCCAGTGTAAGTTCGGTGCAGAGACAAATTCAAGTTCGTGTCCATTGCCGAGTTCCAGACGATCGCCGCTCTTGACAACTTTGCTCTTGAACGGCTGATGCACCAAGTTTTCGAGAAATTGGATCGCAACTTTTGCACCCACGACGATGATATCCGGATTGAGTTCTAGGACATCGCGGACTAAGCCACTATGATCTGGCTCGGTGTGACTGATGATTAGATACTCAATGTCTTGTGGATCAATCAACTCATTTAGAGCATCAATGTAGAGTTCACGGAATTTCGCATGTGAGGTATCAACTAGAGCAACTTTCTCGCCTTTAATTAAAAAAGAATTGTAAGTTGTTCCATTCTCAAGAGAAAATTCGATATCGAAGCGATCGCGATCCCAATCGAGCGATCGGATCGTGGTAGTTTCGGGTGCAATATCGCTGATTTCGGTAGTGAGACGAACTCGTGATCGAGCTGAGCGAGGAGCAGAAGCGACCATAAACGATCTCCCAGAGGTAATGTAAACGATAACGCAGTTCTCTTATAGCTTGATTGTCGCGCCTTGTATCTCAATTTGTAAAGTTTCAATAAGTAAGCATACCTATAAATGAAACTAATTACAAATCGTTGGATCGCGCTAAATATTGGAAACTCCCGACTTCATTGGGCTTTGTTTGAAAATGACCAAATTCAACAAAGATACAATATGTCACATATCGCCGAGGATTCAGTGATTCTGCTGAACGATCGTGATTCCAACTCTACAGCAAAACCGATTAGCTTAGTTTATCAATCGCTGCCTTGGATGAGCATCGATTCAGAGCTATGGGTCGCGTCAGTTGTCCCGAAGCAGGTTGATTACTGGCGGAATGTTCCCAATTTTCACGGCATCTCTCTCAGCGAAATTCCTCTTCATCAGCTTTATTCTACGCTCGGTGTCGATCGTGCTCTAGCTCTATGGGGTGCTATCCAAGTCTATGGTAGTCCAGCCTTAGTCATCGATTGCGGAACAGCAATGACTTTTACAGGTGCAAACGAAAAGCATGAGTTGATTGGCGGCGCGATCGTGCCTGGAGTGCGGCTACAGTTTCAAGCTCTGGGACAACAGACCGCAGCGCTTCCTACGATCGGGCAAGTTGAAACTCTGCCTGAGCGATGGGCAAGGAATACCCAAACCGCGATCGAGAGCGGAATTTTGAACACACTTTTAGCAGGAATTCGCAGTTTTGTCGAAGACTGGAATCAGCAGTTTGAAAGGAGTACGATCGTCTTGACCGGGGGTGATGCGGAGTTAATTTATCGGCTCTTTGAGCAGACCGAGCCGCGAATTTTTGAGCAGCTTCGACTCGATTTGGATTTAGTGTTTTGGGGAATGCGATCGGTTCGCAACGCCTTGAAACCTTAAGCGCTTGAAACTTTAAGCGATCGTAGTCCTGCCCTCAAAATAATCTTGTAGCTGCTGATCGTGATCATGTGAGAGCTTACCGGGGGGTAGATGTAAGCAATGGAACGCCTGCACATCTGCTACTTCATCGATATCCTTTGGGTTGAAGGTTCCAGTTGCTTCCACTTCCACAACGATGCAAATTGAGTGCATTCGTGGATCGCGATCGGGAGCCGAGTAAATTCCGACTAATCGCCGAATTTTGGTCAGTTCTAAACCTGTTTCCTCGACAAGCTCGCGGCGAATCGCCGTCGGCAAGTCTTCGCCCCAATCGACAATGCCTCCGGGAAGGCTCCACAGTCCGTTATCTCGTCGCCGAATTAGCACAATGCGATCGTCCGGTAAAACTGTAATGATGCTTGTCCCAGTAATCGGGTGGCGGAAGATCACACCCAGAATGGTTTGGAAATATCGCCAAAACCGACGCATAAATTCACGATATGAGGTGAAGGGGTTGAAGTGCCTAAAAGTTGATAGAAGCAGTCGAGCGGGAATTTCTGGTAGATACGAGACGCTGGAGGATAAGCAATTCACGCGAGATCGGCGAGGACTTGTGCTGCGTGAAACTCAGGTTTTACTTTGCGGTAGATTTTCTCGATCGTACCATCTGGGCTAATGACAAAGGTGTTCCGGATTACGCCTAAGAACTCTTTGCCCATGAATTTCTTCAATCCGTAACTTTCATAAGTCTCCGCTACTTTACCGCCTTCATCACACAGCAGCGGAAACGGCAAATTGTACTTCGTCACAAACTTCTCATGGGAATTAGCGTCATCCGCGCTAATTCCCATGAGAACGATATCTTGCGTCTGATATTGCTCGTAAGCATCCCGAAACCCACAAGCTTCTTTAGTGCATCCGGGAGTATTATCGCGAGGGTAGAAATACAAAACGACTCGCTTACCTTTGAAATCCGCAAGCTTGACTAAATTCCCCTGAGTATCGGGTAAACAGAAGTCAGGAGCGCGATCGCCTACAGTTAGTCCCATACTTAGCTCTGTTGAAATCGTTGTTTTGCGGATGCGATCGCCTGATTAATCTGCTCGAATCCAGTTCCACCGAAACTATTTCGGGCTGCAACGACCTGCACAGGTGAGATCGCGTCGTAGATATCTGACTCAAACGCCGGATGAAGTTCTTTCCATTCTGCAAGGGTTAGGTCTTTGAGCAGCTTATTGGCTGAGAGGCACGATCGCACCACTTTCCCAACCAGGTTATACGCTTCTCTAAAGGGAATTCCTTTTGCTGCAAGGTAATCCGCCACATCAGTTGCATTTGAGAAATCTTCTGTCACCGCTTCGTTCAATCGTACCGTGCGGAACTCTAAGCCTTCTTGAAATAAAATTGTCATCGCTTCTAGACAAGCCTTGACGGTGTTCACAGAATCGAACAAGGCTTCTTTGTCCTCTTGCAAATCTTTGTTGTAAGCGAGCGGCAGTCCTTTCATCAGCACCAACATTCCCTGCAAATGCCCGAAGACTCGCCCTGTTTTACCGCGCACGAGTTCTGGTACATCGGGATTCTTTTTTTGCGGCATGATGCTCGATCCTGTAGCGCAGCTATCTTTCAGCGTGACAAAACTGAATTCTTGAGATGCCCAAAAAATTACTTCTTCGGACAAGCGGCTAAGATGCACCATGATCAAGCTTGCAGCGCAGAGGAATTCGATCGCAAAATCTCGATCGCTCACGCCATCTAAGCTGTTTTCGTACAGTCCCCCGAACTCTAACAATTCGGCGGTGTAATGTCGGTCGATCGGAAAGGTTGTTCCCGCTAGCGCCCCTGATCCCAAGGGTGAAACGTTGACTCGCTGATAAATTTCGCCGAGTCGCGTCCAGTCGCGCTGCGTCATCTCGAAATACGCCAGCAAATGATGTGCCAAACTAATCGGCTGCGCCCGTTGCAGATGGGTGTAGCCTGGAATTAGGGTCTTAACGTGCTGCTCAGCGAGTCCGAGTAAAACGCCTTGAAAGTCTCGAAGCTGCTGACGAATTTGGTGAATTTGGGCGCGGAGATAAAGGCGGGTATCGGTTCCAACCTGATCGTTGCGCGATCGAGCGGTATGCAACTTCTTACCAACATCGCCCACAATCTCGGTGAGACGGTGTTCTACCGCGAAATGCACGTCTTCTGCATCAATGCCGGGTTGAAACTGTCCTTGGCGATATTCTTGCCGGATCTGCTCTAGTCCTTTGACTAACTGATCGCCCTCTTCCGCAGAAATAATGCCAGTTTTTGCCAGCATTTTTGCGTGTGCTTGCGATCCCGTTAAATCATATTCAATTAGCGCGATATCAAATCCGATGCTGGCGTTAAACTGCGCGATCGCGGGATGCAATGCCGTTTCAAAACGCTGGCTCCAAGTTTGAGAAGGTTTAGATTCAGGAGACTGCTGACTCAAGGGAACTCTTTGTCGATCGACTGCAAGTTCTAAGCCTACCGCAAACGGTTGAAAAGAAGGGATGAAGCTCAGATTAATTTTTCATCCCAGTAAAGAGACTCGCCGGAATTAGCCGAACGAAGTAAAGGTTCTGACGAAGTACCCTAGTCCAGCTCCTAACACAAATGCCCAAACCTGACCGGTTCTGACAAAGTGATTCCAGCTTTTGCCGACATTCCCAGCAATATCGGTTTGCTTGAATTCCTGAGCCAGAATGTTGACATCGATCGATTGCACAACATCGCTCAGATGAAGGGTGTGATCGAACCAGGTGGATAGATCTAAAACAAGATGAATCATGTGATTGTGCCGTGATTGGTTTGCTTTCAGCACAGTCTTATCACAGGAATCAAGTTAGAGAGTCCGAGAAAATGCTAGTTCAGAAGCGGCATTACTGAGGTCGCGATGATCGCCGCCTGCGTACGATCGCGTAGATTCAAACGCCCTAAAATGCTGGCGACGTGGTTTTTCACGGTTCCTTCTGAGATTTCGAGCGATTGGGCAATTTCCCGGTTGCTCGATCCTTCTGCGATCAGTCTTAACACTTGGCGCTCACGAGCAGTCAGCTTAGCAAATCCAGGCGGTAAGCTAGGAGCAGGAGTACGCCGCTGGGACGGCATAAACGGCAGAACGTTCGTCATTGATGGTTCGGGACTGGTTTCTTCGATCGGCGGAGCAAGCACTTTCTGCAAAATTCCGGGACTGAGTTGAGTAAAGCCTCTGTGTGCAGTCCGAACGGCATTGGCTAACTCGTCAGGCGACATATCCTTGAGCAAATAGCCCCGCGCTCCAACTCGCAAAGCGGTTCGGACTGAGGCTTCATCATCAGTAGCGGTCAGAACTAAAACGCGGGTTTTTGGGCAGCGCTCACAAATGGCTTGAGTTGCAGTGATGCCGTCCATTTTTGGCATTTTCAAATCCATCAGCACCACATCTGGCTGGAGGGCTTCCGTTTGCTCTACCGCATCGCAACCGTTGTCTACATCTGCTACAACTTGCAGATCAGGCTCCTGCTCTAGAAGCGCTTTCAATCCTTCTCGAATGAGGTTTTGATCATCGGCTAACAATACGCGAATCATACAGTGCTTTCCTCTTCTCAGAGATGAAGTTTAGGAATGGGGGCGATCGAAAAACTCCTGAACGCAATGAACTCGAAATACAGTAACTGTTGAGGAAGTTGTTTTTGATAGTTTGTAAAACATCATCAAAATATTTTTTCGTTTTTATAGAAATAAATCAAGCCCTTTGTGACAGAAATTTACCAAATTGGAGAAGAAGTCAGTATGCTGAAAGACTAGAAAAAATGGCACTGAAGTTGTGATGCGAAAGACTGAGCAACCCGTCAAGCCGATCTCCTGGTTTCGGCTTGGAATCCTTGGAATATTTCTTGTGTCGCTGGGTCTGCGATTCTGGGGACTCGGACGATTTAATACACTCGTTTTTGACGAAGTTTACTATGCAAAATTCGCGAATAACTACTTAACTGGGACAAGATTCTTCGATGGTCATCCGCCGTTAAGCAAATACTTGATCGCAATCGGAATCTGGATTGGAAATCGTCTTCCGATCGGTCAAGACACTGTAAACAATTTGGCAGGCTCAACTTTAAGTACCTGGAGTTATCGCTGGCTTAATGCGTTAACAGGTTCCTTTATTCCGCTAGTTATTTCTGTGATCGCATACCAACTCAGCCAACGTCGTAGCTATGCTCTGATTGCCGGAATTCTTGCCGCGATGGATGGTCTATTCCTGGTTGAGTCACGCTACGCCCTGAATAATGTCTACCTTATATTGTTCGGATTGTTGGGACAATGGTTCTTGTTATTAAGTTTACGATCGCCAAAAAAATTGAATTGGTTTCTCGTTGGATCTGGAGTATTTTTTGCTGCCTCTGCTTCAATCAAATGGAACGGATTATGGTTCTTGATGAGTGCTTATTTTCTGTGGGGATTAGGTTGGTTATTTCGCCTGCTTAATTGGATGAGTCAGCGATCACAACGATTCACAGAAGTCTCTAATCATCCATTACCAACTTCACCGTTGTATCGAATTACGCAGATTAATTTGTTCTCTTTTTTACTCTGTTTTGCAGGTATTCCAGCGCTGTTTTATTGGTTAATTTGGCTACCTCATATTTATCTAAATCCTGAATTTGACTTTATCGAAGTTCAGAGGCAGATTTTGTCTTACCATCAGCGCGTGGGTAGCGGCATGAATATTCATCCTTACTGCTCAACTTGGTACAGTTGGATACTAATGCTTCGCCCAGTTGCGTATTTTTATCAAGTTGCAAATTCACCGACTGCTCCAATTCCAAACGGAAGTTCTGCACTAATTCTTCAGCCTGGACGGGTGGTTTACGATGTTCATGCAATTGGAAATCCAGCGCTATGGTGGTTTTCTTCAGTGGCGATCGTATTTCTCATTTGGATACTTGTCGAACACTGGCACATCTTGCCAACTCTGGTTACGGCTCAAGCTCCCAAGCTAGGCTATTTGCCGCCTCAAGAGTTATGGATTGTGCTGTTTCTAATGACTGGGTATGTAGCGAATTTACTGCCCTGGATGCCTGTATCGCGCTGTGTGTTTCTGTATCACTACATGGGATCATCCATTTATGCCGCGATGGGACTGGCTTGGCTGATCGATCGCTGGCTTCGCAAGCGCGAATCTCGTGCGCTCGGAATTGGCGTAATCATGCTTTGTGCGATCGCGTTTGTGTTTTGGATGCCGATTTATCTGGGCTTGCCATTGTCGCAATCAGAATATGAGATGCGGATGTGGCTGAGATCGTGGATTTAACGACTCTGAAATAAACGAAACGGGTTCCATTGAATGAAACCCGTTGAACTTATCCCGATTTTGCTGAGGCTCTATTTGATCTTGCTATCTTCGATGTCAATTTGAGTGGGGGGCAATTTTGGTGCGTCTTCTGTCCTATTAGAAGACTTCGATCGCGCCTCTCCCGCTTCTCTCACCATATCGGTTGCTTGTTTTAGCAAGTCTTTGAGCATTTTTCGCACTTGCCGTTCCCGTTGTGCCAGAGCAACTCCCGCTTCTCCAATTTGTCGATCGAGGTCTGCCATCTTTTGATCCGCTTGGGTCTTTGCGGATTCGGCTTGTGGTCGGGCTTGGTCGTACCACTCTTTTGCTTCGTTCAGATGAGCTTGAGCGCGATCGTGATAATCCTCGCTGCGTGCAGCCAGGTTTGCCCGCAGAATGGCTAACTGTGCCTGCACTTGAGCATAGCGTTTCTTTAACAAACCCGCCTCCTCGCTGTTGCGAATCGTCTCGATCGTCGTCTCGATCTGTTCCCGAACTTCAACAGACATATCTCGTGCGGCTTCCTTCAGCCCTTCCATGCCCGCTTCGACTTGTTGCTCTAGTTCGTCTTCTTGTTCACTGAGTTGAGTCTGTAGCCGCTTCACTTCTGCTTCAGTTTCAGCAATACGCTGTTGACGAGCGCGACTAATTCCTTCGACGACTCCTTCAACCGAAGCGGTGATGTCTTCTTTGATATGTGTCCCGCCTTCTTGCAAGCTTGTTGCTGCACTAGAAAACGCATCCTTGACGATCGACCGAATATCTCCGGTTCCTGCTTTCAATTCGGAAGTGATTTGGTCGATCGCGCTTCGCATAATTTCTCGAATGCGATCGGTGCGGAGCTGTCCCACTTCTTTTGCTTGCTTCAGGTCAGATGAGATTTTCTCTTTGACAGAATTAGCCATATGAATCCTCTAATTAAAACCTTATTATTTCTTCCTCTAGTCTGACGTAGGATTTCTTTAACATCCTCTTTCTTAAGGTTAATAAGAAAAGCTCCTGATAAAATACCAGGAGCTAAGCTTTGAATTAGATGACCTTAAGCTTCAACAAAACGCTAAGCAAATTGTGTTCAGATTGCAATTCAGGAAACTAGAATCGCAGACCTACACCACCAACAATGCTCAGTGAACCATTGCCGCTTCCTTGATAAGCGTTGATGCCATATTTCGCATCGCTATAAACAACAACGCCTTTTGCAACTTCTGATTCAACACCTGCTGAAATAACGGCAGAATCTTTGTTGCCAATTTGAGAAGTTTGACCGTCTTTTTGCACAAAACCGTAGCCAGCACCTAGATAGACGTTCGTGTTTCTAGAAACAGGAAGATCATAGGTCAGCGAAGGAATAACCGCGCTGTTGTCGCCGTTGAACATAACGGAACCACGAACAGAAACAGGCGCATTTGGAATTGCAAATCGACCTTGAATGTTTCCACCAAATACTGCTTCGTCATTACTGACTCCGCCGCTGGTCACACTACCGCCAACCCCAGCTCCAACATAGCTTCCGTCGAAGCGAACAGATTGGGCAGAAGCAGAACCTGCGAAGAACAAAGGAGACAAAGCAAGGGCAGAAAGAGCAGAAAGAGTTGCTACCGATTTGAGAGAGAGTTTCATAACTTTTCCTAGCGTGACGAAGAACTTTAGTTGAGGTTTATTGCCTTCAATTCTTACTTTCAATGTCGTAAGAAGTGCTTGATGTGTTCCCAGAGTTTCAGAGGTTTTTGAATTGGTTAGGAATTCTATATCTTTAGAAATAGTTCCAGCTTGATCAGTCAAAAACTTGAGATTACTTCTGGAAGAACCAGCAATAAATCGCATTGGTTTCTCATATCTCTGGTATATCTTGCAGGATTTCAAATCATCTTAAACGATGGTCTGTTCTATAAGTGTCACATCATAAATGTTGTCATTTCTCTCTCTTTTAAAACAACAAAAAAGAGGCATTCCTTGCAATTTTGTAAAAGAAAATGCCTCTAAAAAAATGATTTTTAGGCGTGAAAATTAGCGTTAAAGTTCGGTTTTCCGTCTCGTTAAATCAAGAAGTATCTAACCCAAAAGGCTGAGAATAACTACACATTATTAACTAGAATTTTCGGAAGCAATATCTTTTAGGTTTCCGAAAGAGGTCATTTGTAAAGAGCGCGGCTATAGTCATCCTAATCAGTTGTGAAATGGGGCGTGGGGTGTCGTTTCTTTTTCAACCCCCTACTCCTTTTAGCGTTCACAACTCAAACAGGGTCGCTACACAATTTATAGATGCAGCAGCAGAATCAAAAGTTCCGAGCCGATCGCTCTGCAAAATAAAGGGACTTTTCGCTGACATGAAACTACGGCGTGAATTCTACCAATCTACCTCTGCCCGTTCGTGCAGGACGCGCCCATACACGGCTTCAGTTTGCTGTGCCAGCTTGCTCCAATCAAACCGCCGGGCTAAATCTTCATAGGCGTTCTGCACCAGCGATCGCGCAAACTCTGGACGCTTCAATATTTCCAGAATTCCCCAAGCGATCGACTCTGAGTTACTCACCCACGTCACAATTCCAGTCCTGCCATGCCGCACAACTTCAGGAAATCCCCCTGCATCGGAAACAACAACGGGCACTCGCGCTGCAAAGCTTTCGAGCGCCACAATTCCGAAGGGTTCATACAAACTTGGGAAAACCGCACAATCTGCAATCGTCTGAAAGCGATCGAGGTCTTGATCCGGCATAAATCCAGCGAAGAAGCAATGTCTCCAAATTCCGAGTTCTTTCGCCTGCCGCTTGAGATGTTCTGTGGGTCCACCCCCGATAAAAACGAACTTCACGCGCTGATTCATCTCATGTAGAATCTTCGGAGCCGCCTGAATCAAGCCAGAAACCCCTTTCTCGTGCGTCATCCTGCCGACGTAATAGACAATTTTCTCCTGATCGACCGCAAAACGCCGCCGAAACTCCCAATAGTCGAAATCCGGGTCAAGCTGTTTTTTTTCGCGCCGGATGCCATTGTAGACGACATCAATTTTGTCCCACGGTGCCGCGAGTGTTTGCTCAACTTCTCGCCGCATAAAGTTTGTGCAAACAATAATCCGCCACGCTTCGTGAGTTAACAACCGCTCCTTTCCGTGAACATAATGCTGCGTTGGGCTAAAAATTCCACCATGCCGTCCATGTTCTGTAGCATGAATGGTTGCTACAAGTGGCACTTTAAAGTGATGTTTTAACGCGATCGCCGCATCGCTCACCAGCCAATCATGGGCGTGAATGGCATCAAAGCCGCCTTCTTCTAAGATTAATTTACCGCCGTGCAGTCCCATGCTGTCGTTCATGGCACAGACCCATTGGAAAAAATCTTCATGTTTTGCTACGGCGACTCGATGAACTTGGACTCCCTCCACAATCTCAAAATGAGGTGCCAGTCCAAACTCCACGGTAATCAATACAATTTGATGCCCCAGTTTCACCAACTCTGGGTAAAGTTCTCCAACATGGCGAGCAATGCCGCCCACGATGCGGGGTGGAAATTCCCAAGTCAGCACCAAAATCTTCATCGCTCTTAACGCCCTTTTACCAGCGGTATGTTTGTACTTTCTTTGAGTCCTTTCCTTCACCAGCGCCCAAGTGTTAGATATGGAACCTCTTACAGATGGAATCCTGATTCTATCAGTCTGTTTTTTCGAGATTGATAAAACTTTATGCTAAAAAATAGACTCAGTGTGAGGTCGTAGACTTGATCGATCCTGAATGAATTGTCGTATTAAAAAACACTAAAGATTCAGCCACAATCCTTTATTTTTGTACTGCTACAATAAGCTTTCATCAGAGTGTTCCTGGG
Organism: Cyanobacteria bacterium FACHB-DQ100; assembly: GCA_014695195.1. Taxonomy (NCBI): domain Bacteria; kingdom Bacillati; phylum Cyanobacteriota; species Cyanobacteria bacterium FACHB-DQ100. The sequence continues at coordinate 69,687 of JACJNW010000022.1, forward strand.
TACGCAAACTAGGGCAAAATGATGCAGAGGAAATCGATAAACAATCCGCTGCGATGGAGTTGAAAGAGGCGATATGAGCATTGAAAAAATCGTTGATCAAGCCCTTCAGGATGGCTATTTGACCCCCGCGATGGAAGCCGAAGTTGGGCGTATCTGCGACACCGCCTCGGAACTGTCGATCGAAGAGTATATGGCGTTGGATCGATTGATGGGAGCGCTCCTGACTGGAGAAGTGGTTGCCGTTCCCCGTAAGCAGTTTATTAACGTCATGGAAGAATTGGTCTTAACGGAAGCGATCGCACGGGTTGCAGAAATTGAAGCGACTAGCGATCGCACCTTAGATTTAGGTGATATTGCCGCTTATGCGTTGAACCGTTTACCGCCGCTTTACGCTACGACTGAAGAAGGCGCGAACTATCAACGGCAACACGCTAAAGAAGATTTACAAGGAATGATTTCGCAGCGAGTTGGAGAAGCGATCGCGAAAAATCTTGATAAGCCTGATTTCTTCCCAGAACGTCAGATTCTCGGCAAAAGCTCGAAAGATGAGATTCTCACTCAAGTGGGCAGTCTTTTGCAGGCGTATGCTCCCAGTTTCGAGCCAGAGCCACATCGTTAGATATTTCTATTGTTAGATATTTTTCATGAGGTTAAAGGGGCGTTCTGCCCCTTTTTTATCGAGATTGTAATCCGAGATAATGAACCATCGGGAAGCCTGCGGCTAGATCCTGCCAGAATCGATCGCGTAATTCCTCTGGATACACAGTAACTTGATCTAGCTCAATTCGCTTAAACCAGCGGAGTTCTGTAATCCAATCAGAATCAGGCGAAGTTGGGGGGAGGTGTTCGAGCGTGAGCGTACCGGAGAAGCGATCGACCACGCAGAAAAACTCACAACTGCGAACATCTGATTCACTGTCGTAAAACTCTCGCAGATAAGCGATGCGTGACAAGCTGGCGGTCAGTCCAGTTTCTTCAAAGATTTCACGAGCGGCACAGGCAAAAATCGACTCGTCTTCCCGCTCAATGCCACCACCGGGAGGAATCCAGATTGTGCGTCCAGTTTCGGGGCATTTATGAGCAACTAATAGAATCTCATCTTCCTGCACCACTAAACCAGCCGCTCGAATTCGGTGTTTCATACAAATAGTTTCATACAAATAATTAAGGCTTAACGACGACCAGGGTTCCAATCTGTACCTGTTTGTATAGCGCAACAACATCAGCATTCCTCATTCTGAGACAGCCATGCGAAACGGCTTGCCCTAGCAAGGAATAATCTGTCGTTCCGTGAAAACCAATCAGCAGTTTACCCTGCGATGTGAATCCGATCCAGCGCTGACCGAGCGGATTATCTTTGTGTCCGGGCGCAATCTTTTCCCCTGTAATTGGATGCTGCCATGCGGGATTCTCGTACATTTGCTGCACTTTAAAGGTGCCTGTCGGAGTTTCCCAGCCCTCCTGTCCGATCGCAATCGAATAAGTTGCTTCTAATTTCTTCTGTTCATACAACCGGACTTTACGATCGCTTAAATCTACAACTAATTCTCTTTCAATCACGGGGGATGGCTCTGGAGCCGGAGTCACGCTCACTTGAAAATTTGGCAGCTCAATTTGAGGCATTGAGATCGCCGGAAGGCGCTGCAATTGCAGAAGCGCGATCGCGCAGCCCGTAAGAACGCAAATCGTCGTTAAGGCTCTAGCAAGAGACGAATTTTGAACCTTTGTCGCCATTACTTCTTCATTCAAACTGCCACAATTATCTTATTTTGCCCGGAACCCCGACTGTAAGCCTTGAATCTCTAGACGCAAGTAGACCTACATCACAGGTATACCACTGTCAAAATGTCAACGTAGTTATTACGGCGATAATTTCACTCAACCGGACGGTCGGTGAATTTGAGAAACTATAACCATGGTTAGATGAAGTAGCACTTGACAATGGTTCAATCTGCGATTCGGAATCTACAATGCTGGGAGTGTGGTGTTTCGGTTTAGAGGAGGACGGAGTGATGAAAGAAAAGTTTTTTTTGGCGATCGTAATTACTTTTTCACTGAGCTGCCTGCAAAACTGGTCAATTCCGACTGCAACACAAATAAAAGATTCCATGCAGGAGCAAACCTATCACCTCGCTCGCGTTTGGATTGACCAGCCTTAGGCGTATTTCTATTGCAGGAACTCTCCAGTAAGAACGGGCACGAGATATCCTAGATAAGACCATTCGATCGCGCCCTTAAACTCGAAGGAACTTTTTCAACCCGTGTGCTGTCATCTATAGCGGAACGTCAAACATACCGTTATCCGCCCATGAGTCAGTCCCTTCCTGTATCCTGGTCATCGATCGAGCCAAAGGTTCTTCAGAGTCCAGTGCAAGCAGAAAAACTCTCTAATTACGATCTAGTGTTGCAGTGTCAGACCGGACATCGCCCAGAGAAAGCCGTGTTTTCGGAACTCATGCGGCGGTATCAGTCTCATGTCGACAAAGTTTTGTATCATCTCGCTCCGGATTGGCAAGACCGCGCCGACCTCGCGCAAGAGGTCTGGATTCGCGTCTATCGCAACATTACCCGACTGAATGAACCGGTGAAGTTTCGGGGCTGGCTCAGCCGGATCGCCACGAATCTGTTTTACGATGAGCTTCGCAAACGCAAGCGCAATGCTTCTCCGCTGTCACTCGATGCGCCGCTATCGGTCGAGGACGGTGAAATGGATTGGGAAATCGCCTCAGCGACCCCGGGGCCGGATGAAGATTTGACGACGCGGGAATTTTACGATCAGCTAAATGAAGCGATCGCTGACCTACCCGAAGTATTTCGCACGACGATCGTCCTACGCGAAATCGAAGGGATGGCATATGAAGAAATCGCTGAACTGACCGGAGTTTCACTTGGAACCGTAAAATCACGGATTGCAAGAGCGCGTCATCGCCTCCAGTCCCAACTCCAGCAGTATCTTGACGGACATTAAACCCGCCAAGCGACGCTACAGACTTCAGGTTGGCTTTGATATTATGCTTCTAGACGTAACCCAAAATGAGAATTGTGCTTTGAGGAGTGGTTGATTACACTGATTTCATATCTTGCAGGCATTCTCAACTCAATGTCTTACCTCATTGATAGTGACCCTCGATGAACTCCAATTTTGATTCGCTCAATAACACTATGCAACCTTCGCCCGATTCTCAGTTAAACGCCCGCGATCGCTTTGAGTTACTCAGCGCCTATTTAGATGGGGAAGTTACTGCTAGCGAGCGCAAACAGGTTGAAGAATGGTTATCTACCGATGCCTCTGTCCAACAGCTACATGCCCGATTACTGAAGCTTCGTCAAGCTTTCCGCTCGATGCCGGCTCCAGCGCCGTCTCAACCTGTTGAAACAACGGTAGATCAGGTGTTGGCAAAAGTCGATCGCCGCCCGAAGCTCCGCTGGGCGTGGGGGGGTGCGGCAATAGCGGCTGCCTTTATGGGTGCAGTTTCGCTGTTTAGTGTGCGTCAAGCTCAATTTGCCAAAGTGAATCCGCCTCAACAGCCGACGGTACAAGCACAACAGCAACCCGCTTCAGAAGTAACAGGCGGAATGATGGTGGCGCTCGATCGTCCAGTGGTATCGATCAAAGCTGCTGATACTTCAAAACAACGCAACTAGAAAGATTTGATGAATTTCTCTGCTCGTAGTGCGACCACTACGAGCTATTTTTTTGATTGCCAAATGCCATCAGGGGCTGGAATCCCATTTAGACGATCGACTTGATCTAGAGTCATGACATACGCCCAAGCTAGACCGATAAAATCGCCGTTGAGAGCAAAAACTTCGATCTCCTTGCGGTCATAATTATTGTCTAAACCAAACAGGGCGATCGTTTCAGGGTCGTGCTGTTCGTAATCGTCGAGAATTTCTAGAATGGCGCGATCGTTAAAACTTAGAAGATAGCCGTAAGTCGCAGCGTTTCCAGGAACGATCGCGGGATAGCCAAGCGGTAAATGATAAAGAGCTGCGCGAACGATCGCAGGGACTGCGGAAATTACGGAATCTCTACAGAGAAAATAGCTCGTTTCATCAGGTTTTAACGTGCCATAGACGAATACGTTGATAGACTGCATTGCAACACCAAAGCAATTTTGTTAATTCTATTTACTCCTATGACTGAATTACCGATTAAGCGCTTAACGCAGCCGTTGATGGACTCGATCGCCGAACAAGCCCGCTCTAGTCCGCGTCAGCGCAAGAATCACAACTTTCATGAACATCACGATCGAGTGCAGCGATTTCTAAATGTGCTGCAACCCGGAACTTATGTGCGTCCCCATCGCCATGTCCGTCCGGCAGATGCAGACGGATTTGAGTTCTTTTTGGTGCTACAAGGCGCGATCGGGATTTTGATTTTAAACGAATCGGGCAGTGTCATTCACACCGAAAAAATTAGCGCAACGGGCACGACGCGAGGGGTAGAACTTGGAGAGGGAATGTTCCATACACTGATTGCATTAGAGCCAGACACGGTGATGTTTGAATTGAAGGAAGGGCCTTATGTGCCAATGGACGATAAAGACTTTTTGCCGCAATTTCCGTTGGAGAATACGCCCGACGCAAAGCAATGGATACAAACTTGGCAGGGCTATTTTGCCTAATTGTTCTACCAAAACCTTGTATTGCTCTACCAAAACATTGTAAGCAAAACATTGTAAGTATCAAAAACACTGTCCTGCAATTCCAATGGTCTGAACTTCTGTATCTATGAACTTTGTACGATAGATGCTGAGCAACAGATGATTTTTGCGGTAGGTATGCAATGAAGTTCCTGAAGCAGTCACAGCATTTGGTAGAGATATAATCACCGAACAAAACATTCCAGCCACTGATTTCTGTTCACAAATCTTGTTCTTGAGCTTTTCGGCAGCGTAATGACTACACGCCTCTTGGTCGGGATTTGTGAGTCCTAATACTGTTAGCACTACTAATCCAGCAGCAATATAAATTCCCCCGGGGCGATTGGGAGGTGAAGATTGCGGTACAAACATCTGAGCCATGATAACAATCCTCCTGAAATAAAGTTTAGCGGCGTGAAGAGTTACGGCGAGACTTTGAACGGTTGCGAACAGTCGATCGCGGTATCCGGGGAGGCTGGAGTCTAATCGGGGTTGAATGATGCCAAGCAACTACAAGCCAAAGCGCGATCGCGATTCCTAGACTGAAGCCCAATAGTAAAGCGGTCATGAGAGTTCCTGCACTGCGATCGTATTGTTGCGCCACCAATCCAATCGCTTCCATAGGTCACGATCGATGTCCTCGCTGAGATAAGCGGCAATCTCTGTTTCGAGCGGATCGAGCGGTGTAATTGCTTCTTGACGCACCGAGCGCAAGTGATGGAGGCGATCGTAGATTTGTGCAGGATAGGCTTGATAAAGACAGTTAAAGTGACTGATCAGATCGACTAAGCATTGATAGCCAATTCTGCTGCAAAGCAGCTTGCGACTATCTTCTAGAGAAATAGTGTGTTGCGCCGCCTTAATAACATAGCGATAACTTAGGACTGTAGATTAAATAAAGCCGGAGATTAGACCACTTGTGGTTGAGCAGTATAGTTCCATTGCGGCAGATGCTGATCAAAGACAATGCTCATCGTTTGCTTAAAGTCCTCTGCGACTTTTCGACCCGTCTGATAGACTTTATCGACAACGTTGACCACCACCGACAATCCGGTTTGTGTTTTGGCTCTTTCCATCAAGTCTTTCACCAGGTCCACGCTTTCAAAAATCACGCCTTGACACGCGCGTGTGAGATGGGGGAACAATCGATGTTCAATGGGGTTGTACTTGGAAGTATAGGGTGGATAGTGAGCAATCCGAATCTCAACGCCTAGCTCGTTGACTAACGCTTGTAAGTCCTGCTTGAACAGGTATTGGCGAGAGCTATTACTACCACCTCCATCACACAGCAGCAGGATGGATGTCGCAGTCGGATAGTGATGCCGCCCATGCTCTTGCCACCAATGGCGAATGGCATCACAAGCAAATTCAGCCGTGTCATGACTTGTGCCAATTTGAAGGTAGCCTGTATTGCGTTGAAGATCATACAACCCATGGGGAATGGCAACACCCGTCGCAAGTGACTTCCAATCTTGATCAAATACAGCAATCGCTTCATCTTGAGTGTAAACTCGACCTGCACGATAGAGTTGCCCAATTAGTTCTCTTTTTTTGTATCCATACTCAACATCGGATGACCTGCTGCTTCATAGCGCGAGCGAATCGCTTCAATGTTCTCAAACTGAGCATTGCGCTCCGGATGCGCTCCGGTCGCTAATCGTTTTTGAGCTTTGCGTTTGCGATAGTGGTGCTTTTCTAAAAGTTGATCCACCACGGTCACACTAATCGAAATGCCTTCTGCTTGCATTAACTGTGCAATCTCCTGACGAGTGAGATGCGTCCACTTGATCGTTTCGCTCATCGGCGACCCTGCTGTATATTGAGCAATCACCTTCAGAAATGTCTCATCTAATCCAGGGTGTGTTTCAAAGGCTGATTTACGCCCACCTCCGGCACGACGAACGCGGCTTTGATGCAACTGAGTGTCATCTTGAAGTTCTCGCTTGCCCAATTGCATCGCTTCGTCATCACAGCCGAAGAGTTGGCTGATATAGCTCAATCCACCTCGCCCTAATTTTAGGGCTTCGACTGCTGCATACCTGCGTCGGTCTTTCTCCGATAACGACTGGTAGAAGCGTCGCATTTGTTGTTCAACTTCAGGCGGATAGGACTGCATCGATTCACCAGGTCAATCTGAATTGCTCTAGCCTATCATTTACTCCGGTCTTATTTAATCCTTGATCCTTAGATGGAGTTGAATGCGTCCTAAAATTCAAGCGTAAATCACAGCAATTTCAGCTTGCTCGATCGTGAGATCTTGTCCGGGAAAAGGCAGATTCCGCGCTCCAACGATCGGATGAAACTTCTCAAAATATGTTGCCTCAGCAATTTGGTGATAGTTCTGAACTGCGATCGGATAGTGCGCCCAATGACTATAAGGCAATACGGCTCGATACTGAAGAAAGATAATCTTATTCGGGTCGCCTGTGTCGATGTCTTGATACCCTCGTTCTCGGCTACTGTACCAATTGAGTAACTGCGGTACATTTCTTTGATGAGCTTTATCGATTCCAAGTAAGCGAATCACAAATGTCCCATTCTCTTGGTCACAGCTTCCTTTGAGTTCAATAAACTCGAAGGATTGTCGATCGAGCTGTTTTAGCACTCTGCCTAACTCTGTCTCTTGTGGAAATCGGTGATAAAGCTCTGTCACAACGTGCAATCCAGAAAGCTGCGGCTGCAAGGTAGCTTCAGCTTGCAGTAGCAATTGAGTTTTGAACGCGATCGGATCAGCAAGGAAAGGCAGCAATTGAGACTGATTGAGCAGTGGATTGATCAATCGTTCGATCGCGCAAGCTTCTCCCGCTTCTGGCAAAATGCGCTGATATCCTCGGCTTAAGTCTGATTCTGTCTCATGAAGACAGAGACCATTGGGGCATTCAAACTCAGGACGATAATGAATGAGGTGCTGTTGCTCAAAGGTGAGTGGTGTTCGCAAGTCTGCAATTGATCGCTCTGCTTGTTCGATTCGATTGAGCAACTGACTGACAATCTGTTGCAGTTGCGCTAAGGTTTCAACGCTAGCAAGATGAGCCGCTCTAGAAATCACAGCCGAATAGTATCGATTGAAAGCATTGCTTCGCGCTGAGTTCCAGGGTTGTAGCTGTGATGCAATCTCTTGTTCGATTTGGGCGCTACGGAATCGATAGAATGGTGCTTGTCGTTTCCGTTCAATCTCCTCTAAACACTCTGGTACTTGTGTTGCAAATAAATCTAGGCACTCTTGGTATTGATTCACCTGATCATCAAATCGCACAATGTCTTCGCCTGCTTGGGTTTGAATGCGATCGAGCCATTTCAACAATTGCTCTAGAAACTGTCGAATTGCACAAAGCCCTGATGTTCGGAGTTTAATCGCCTCGGATAAGGATGTCGATAAAGACCAGGAAAGCCCAGTTCGCAGAAAGGCATGTTCATGACCGACTGAGAAAATATCATGTCCTCGATGAATTCTCACAAAGTAACTTTCATCCCTTCTGTTATCTGCTATCAAAAATTAATGCTCATCGCGCCAAGCTATACATTTTTGCGTCTGTATCCGTACCTAGTGACGGTCGCCAGTGGGATAACCTCACTCTACCGATTCGACTGCTGGAGAAGGCGCGGATATATGCGGCTCAGGATGGTGCAACATCAGAATACAGCTATTGGTCTGCCTACCAGAGCTGGTGCTATCTTATGCTGGCATATCTACGCGATAGTAACCACCCTAGTTCCTCTTCTAAGCTTGCCTCGATCACCTTTCAAGAATGCACAGATTGGGCGCGTCGATTGATTGATCATGCGCTGATTTGTTACTCTTCGCTCGGTCAGCAATGCTATCAGACGATCAAAGACAACGGTGGGAGAGTGACAAAACATAAACGAAAGACCAAGACTGGGCTGAAATACTATGAAGAGTATGGCAACGTTCAGATACAGATGTTGCCTTTTATCGAAGAAAGTAAAGCTCAAGATGAAGAAAACGAGCCAAACAAGGATTCACGCATTCTTCGGCTTGATTTATCGTTGCTTAAAATAGAGCGCGAAGTCTGGCTGGGCAATAGAGATATGATTCATCTACTAGGCACTCATTCGGCACTGTTGTTGTTTCCAATGGGAATGCTGGAACTCTGCGAGGAGCGAGATCAACCCGCACAGCTTAAGAAGAAGGTACGAAAAGCGGAAAAGCTATTTACTTATGCTTGGGCAACCGCCGGTGATGGGGTTTTGCCTGAGCTTGAGGGCGATCGCTTGTATCTCGATCGTAAGCTAGAACTTGATGATCCAATCCTGGATCGAGAAGCGCTAATTCAAGGTTTATATCCACACCGATTAACGCAGTTTGCTGACTTGGGTAAGGTGTTTGCTGCGGTTTGCAAAGTTCTACTGCTACCGGAGAATCCTGAAGAGGCTGAGACCCAATGGAAGCAGATTTGGTATCTTCTAGATGCGTTGCATGGTGGAGAACATAGTGGCCCTGAGACGATTCTGGAGCAGCGGCGCTACAATGGGCACCTTTCGACGCATTTCAAAAATATCCGCAATTATTTTCATCTGTTAAAGAACACTCCGCTTGAGGGCAGTATGATTGAAAGGCGCGATCGCATCATCAAGCAAGTATTTCAATACACCCTGGGGCGCAACGAATAAGCTATCGGCAATGAATAAGCTATTGATAGTGCAATGGATCAACTGATTGGAAAAGTTCTACACGATCGTTATCAGATTCAATCACTGCTGAGTCGTCAGACTGGGCGCAGAACATTTTTAGCGACTGATTTACAAACCGCGGCATCGGTGGTGATCAAGCTATTATTGTTTGCGCCCGATTTTACTTGGGATGATTTGAAGCTATTTGAGCGGGAGGCAGCCGTTTTACAAGCGATCGATCATCCCGCCATTCCTCGATATCTCGATGGCTTTGAGACTGAGACGGGGTTTGCTATTGTTCAGACTTACATCGAAGCTCGATCGCTGCAAGATTGGGTACAGTCCGGGCGCACGTTTAGCGAAGCGGAACTAAAAGCGATCTCTAAAGAACTATTAAACATTCTGGACTATCTACACAGCCGCCAGCCTTCAGTTGTACACCGCGATTTGAAGCCGAGTAACATTCTATTGAGCGATCGTACCGGAAATAGTCCCGGACAGGTTTATCTGATTGATTTTGGTTCTGTGCAAACGGCGCTTCAGGCTGGAACACGTACAATTGTTGGGACTTACGGCTATATGCCACCGGAGCAGTTCGGCGGGCAGACTGTTCCGGCTTCGGATCTTTATGCTTTGGGTGCAACGCTGATCTATCTTGCAACCGGACAGCATCCGGATCAATTACCGCAGCGTGAATTAAGGATTTTGTTTGACGATCGCGTGACTCTCAGTCCTGCATTCGTGGACTGGCTGAAATGGTTAACGGAACCCAGCTTAGATTTAAGAGCGCGATCGGCACAGCAAGCCTTACAAGCATTAGAAACCTCGCAACAAAACAGTCGCTTAGCGATCGCGAAACCAACCGGAAGCAAAGTTCAAGTCAGGCAGTCTCGGCAGCAGCTAGAAATTTTAATTCCAGCGCGGGGATTTCATGCCGGACTGATTCCGCTGATCGGATTTGCAATTGTATGGAATTCGTTTCTAGTGGTGTGGTACAGCGGCGCAGTTGCGATTTGGGCTTCTGGAGGATGGGTGATGGCATTATTTGCGCTCGGTCATCTCAGCGCGGGTATGTGGATGATTTGGCGCATCTTGTTTGATTGGTTTGGCAAAGTTAGATTGCAAATTACCGACTCGAAGATTTCTCGCAGGATGGAGCTACTGGGAATACATACCTCTCCGACGATCGGCGATCGACAAGACATCAAACAAATTGAGCTGACCAGTGTTTCGCACAAGTCCGATAGTGAAGGTGGAACAATTAGGATTCCACCCCAAATTAACATTTGGGCAGGTACAAAGAAGTTCTCCTTGGGAGGTGGAGACAATATTACCGAATATTTGACTCCTCCAGAATTAGACTGGCTTGTACAAGTGTTAAGCAAGTGGTTAAATCTACCGATTAAGAAGAACTGACCTTGCCGTTTTCTCAACCGTTTTCTAATTGAGTTGCCAATTGTCTTGAGTTGCCGTCGCACGGTTTCCAGGGTATCCATCTCTTCCGATCGATCGTGACTGAACCAGGACGGGTAGAAGTCGGGTAATTCATCGATGTTGCTTGAGAAATTTCCTTGATCTAGTGGCTGAAACTATCCTGCCACCTGTGGGGATTTAGGGGGTACAAGCTGCCGACAACGAAGCGAAAATTCCCAACCCACTCCAAACAACAAAGCAGAAACCCCGATCGGGGTTTCTGCTGCAAGAACGTTTCAAGACAGAGAGTGAGAAGCGAATCATCTCCCTGTCGGAGAATTAATAAAGCGCGTCTTCCTGATGGGTCAGGATCGTGCAGTTCGAGCGCGGGTAAGCCACGCAAGTCAGCACATATCCAGCTTCAATCTGGTCATCATCCAAGAACGATTGATCGGATTGATCGATTTCACCTTCAGTGATTTTGCCTGCACAAGTCGAGCAAGCACCCGCACGACAGGAGTACGGCAAATCCAGACCTGCTTCTTCAGCCGCATCTAGAATGTACTCATCATCGGGAACCTCGATCGTCGTGTCCAGCCCTTCGGCTTCGTTGATTAACCTGACCTGGTAAGTAGGCATTCGGTGATCCTCTCTAGTAATAGAAGCGGCAAAACTGCCGGAAAATTTGAGACTTAAGTTTTCTCAATCAATGCTGAGATGCCTAAGTTCTTTTCAATTCTGATACTACGGGAAAACTTAAACGTTAAATCCGCGATTTAGGGGGATCGATGAACGCGATTCCTAATAAATCAGCATGATTTAATCTACTTATACTTATAGGACGATCTATCGGGCGCAATCGAGAGTTACAATCCGTTACCCTAATCATTTGCGTTAGCGATTTTCCCCAAATCTATCGGTAGCATCGACTAAGGCACTAAGAATTCCTGTCTCCATCATCGAGTGCCCTGCATCGGGAACGACGATAAATTCTGCCTTGGGTAGCGCCTGGTGTAAATCCCAAGCTGAAGCCATCGGACAAACGACATCGTAGCGTCCTTGCACAACTACGGTGGGAATGTGAGCGATACGATCGCAGTTTTGCAGCAGTTGATCATCGGTTTCAAAAAAGCCGCGATTGATAAAGTAGTGACACTCAATTCGCGCAAACGCTTCTGCAAAGTCATCTTGAGCAAACTTACTCTGCAAGTTTGGATCAACAATTAATCGGCTGGTACTGCCTTCCCAAACTGACCAGGCTTTTGCGGCGATCGCCCGAATTTCTGCATCATCGCTGGTCAACCGTCGGTAATACGCCGAAACCATATCGTCGCGTTCTTCGGGTGGAATGGGCGCGAGATACTGCTCCCAAGCATCGGGAAAAATCCAGCTTGCGCCTTCTTGATAGAACCAAAGGATCTCTTTACGCCGGAGTAAGAAGATGCCGCGCAGGATTAAGCCAAGACAGCGATTGGGATGCGTTTGGCTATAGGCGAGCGATAAAGTGCTGCCCCAACTGCCGCCAAAGACGACCCAGCGATCGATTTGGAGGTGCGATCGGAGTTTCTCAATGTCACCGACGAGATCCCAGGTTGTGTTTTCCCTCAGTTCAGCGTGGGGCGTGCTTTTTCCGGCTCCGCGCTGATCAAACAGGATAATCCGCCATTTCTCCGGGTCGAAATACTGTCGATAGATTGAAATGGTGCCGCCGCCAGGCCCACCGTGCAGAAAGACAACAGGTTTTCCGTTGGGGTTGCCGCTCTGCTCGTAGTAGATCGTATGCAGGTCGGAGACGGGCAGCATCCCCGACTGGTAAGGCTCGATCGCAGGATAAAGATGACGCATTCTAGTTCTTGGGATAACTAACTGTAGATCATGATAGTTTCCCGCAGTTTCAACTCTATGCGTAATAAGATTCCAGTTGGGTTTTTAGTGTTGTTTAGTATCGTTTTTATTGGATTTGGCGATCAGTTTTTGCCGTCTGAAGTTGGGCGATATAGCTTTCAGGCGAGAAGCACGATCGATCAACTCTTGGTGAATGCTTTTCCCAGTTGGCAACCCAAAACAAACCCCCACCGTCGCACTGAAGAAGCGGTGAGGGATGTGAATAAAGCTAAAGACTAATTAGACTTTCTTCAGCCAGCTAAACATCGATCGCAGGTCTTTGCCGACTTCTTCGATCGGGTGTTCTGCCTCACGTCGGCGCATTGCTGTAAATCCAGCTTTACCCGACTGATTTTCCAGCACAAATTCCCGCGCAAACTGTCCGGTTTGGATTTCGTTGAGAATCTTCTTCATCTCAGCGCGAGTGGAATCGTTGACAATCCGAGGGCCACGAGTGAGATCGCCGTATTCTGCCGTGTTAGAAATGCTGTCGCGCATTCCTGCCAACCCTTCTTCGACGATCAGATCGACGATGAGTTTGACTTCGTGCAGGCATTCAAAGTAAGCAAGCTCTGGCTGATATCCAGCATCAACCAGGGTTTCAAATCCCGCTTTGATCAATGCGCTCAAGCCACCGCAGAGAACCACTTGTTCGCCGAACAAATCGGTTTCGGTTTCTTCGCGGAAGGTGGTTTCCAAAATGCCAGCGCGAGTGCCGCCGATCCCTTTTGCATATGCCATTGCACGATCGCGAGCCTGTCCGGTTGCGTCTTGATACACCGCAAACAGAGCCGGAACACCTTGACCTTGCTGGTAGGTGCGACGCACGAGATGTCCTGGGCCTTTGGGCGCAACCATCACCACATCGACATCAGCCGGGGGCACAACCTGACCAAAATGAATGTTAAAGCCGTGTGCGAACAGCAGCACATTTCCGGCGCTCAAGTTTGGCGCAATTTCGTTTTTGTAAACGCTCTTCTGCACTTCATCGGGGAGCAGAATCATGATCAGATCCGCAGCTTTTGCGGCATCTGCAACGGAGTGAACCGTCAAGCCCGCTTCTTTCGCTTTAGTCGCAGACTTACTCCCTGGATACAGCCCGACGATGACGTTCATGCCGCTGTCTTTCAGGTTGAGGGCGTGTGCGTGTCCTTGAGAACCGTAACCGATAATTGCGATCGTTTTGCCCGCAAGTAAATCTAAGTTGGCATCAGCGTCATAATACATCCGAGCCATATGAAAAGTCTCCTTCCAGCAAGTCGATTAATGAGGGGTCAGAACCGTTAATCTTATCAGAAAATGTGAATTACCAATCGTCGTAATTTGCTTCGCCTTCTGCGGCGCGTGGAATCACGGTGGGCGGGGCTGAGTACGGGACTAATTCGAGTTGACGAGCGGGCGATCGCGGTTTGGTCTTTTGCGTCGGGTTGCGTCGGCGGGAGACTCCTTCTTCGTTGGTGTCTTCTGCCACAACTTCATACAGGATTGCGAGTTTGGTGGGATCTTTGCTTTTTCGCAGAATGCGTCCCATGCGCTGAATGTATTCTCGTGCTGATCCGGTGCCTGAAAGCACGATCGCGATACTGGCCTCGGGGACATCCACACCTTCATTGAGGACGCGGGAGGCAACGAGCGATCGGTATTCTCCTTGCTTAAATTTAGTCAGAATCTCATGACGTTCCTTCACAGGCGTTTGATGCGTGATTGCGGGGATTAGCAAATCCTGAGAGATGCGGTAAACGGTGGCGTTATCGTCGGTAAAAATTAAGGTGCGCTCCGGGTAGTGACGGGCAAGCAGATCGGCGAGGACTCGTAATTTTCCTTCGGTTCCGAATGCGATCGATTTTGCTTCTCGGTGAGCTAACATGGCTCTGCGTCCGGCGGTCGATCGTGCACTTGCCTGCACAAATCGCTGCCAGCCTTGAGCATTACTAAGGTAAATATTTGATTCTTTTAGAAAGGCGTTACGAATTTGAATTAATTGATCGTAGCGTTCGCGTTCGTGTTTAGACAGCGATACTTTAATCTGAATCGCTTCGTGTTTTGCGAGTGCTGACCCGGATAATTCTTCTGCTGTTTTCCTGTAAACTTCTTCACCGATTAATAGTTTTAGATCTTCGTGTTTCCCATCGGATCGCTCAGGTGTTGCCGTTAGTCCTAATCGATAGGGTGCGATTGCGTACTCTGCAATCACTCGATTAAAGCTACTCGGCAAGTGATGGCATTCATCAAAGACCAGCAGCGCATATTGATTGCCTAGTGTTTCGGCGTTGATTGCAGCGCTATCGTAAGTTGCGATCAAAATGGGAGTACGATCGCGTGATCCACCCCCCAACAAGCCAATCTCAACATCAGGAAATGCCGCGCATAAGTTGGCGTACCACTGGTGCATCAAGTCCAGCGTTGGAACCATGATCAAGGTACTGCGCTGCGTGGATTGAATCGCTAGTTGTGCGAGGTAGGTTTTACCTGCGGCAGTGGGTAAGACGACAACCCCCAATCGTCCTGCATTTTTCCAGGCTGCGAGTGCTTCTTTCTGATGTGGATAAGGCTCCATTTCGACCGAGGACACAAGCTCGATCGCGTCGAATCCTTTGGCGCGATCATCGATTTCGGTTCCTTCCGATCGCAGCGCTAGGACTAATTCCCGATATTGATTTGCCGGAATGCGAAATTTTTCGATGCGATCGTCCCACACCGCAAACTCGACCCAAGCTTTCCCTCTGGGTGGCGGGTGCAGAATCAGCGTTCCGCGATCGTATGACAGACAAGGCATTCTCGGCATGATTAGTACATCTGTCGTTTAACCCTATTGCTCATCCTACCGAGTTCAGGTGAAAAAACCAAATGTTTAGCCGCCAATCTGTGACATGGTGCGGTGATATTTTCCAGTGGTTCCAGATTGACGCTGCTTGTAGTTAATCTCAGGTTTTAGTCCGAGTAGTTCGCTCACTTGTTGACGGAGTTCTCTGGTTGAAACGCCTGATCGCAGTTGGGTTCTGAGATCAATTTGTCCGATCTCATTCAGCAAGCAAGGACGGAGCCAGCCATCGGCGGAGAGGCGCATTCGATTGCAGCGATCGCAAAAACATTCTGACATTTGACTAATAAATCCTAATGTTCCTTTTGCTCCTGGAATCTTAAATACATCTGCGGGGCCGTTTCCTCTGACGTTTGCTTCAGTGAGTCCCCAGCGTTTCCGAATTTGTTGACGAATGGTTTCTGAGTCAATCCAACCTTGATCGCTGAATAATTCGCTGTTTCCGATCGGCATGAATTCAATAAATCGAACGTGCCATTCACGATCGACGCTCAATGCCGCCAAGTCAAGCACCTCATGATCATTGATGCCCGGAATCACCACGACGTTTAGTTTAAGCGGATTAAATCCAATCCGGTAAGCGGTTTGAATTCCGCCCCAAACTTGTTGCCAGCGAGATCGACCCCGATTTCCAATGATGCGATCGAACGTTTCTGGCTCTAGCGAATCGAGACTGATATTAATTCGTCTCAAACCAGCGTCATAGAGATCTTGCGCCATCGATTCGAGCAAAAACGCATTCGTCGTCATCGATAGATCTTGCGTTTCGGGAAATTGCGCGATCGTTCTCACAATGTCCACCACTCCCGGACGAATCAACGGTTCTCCACCCGTTAATCGAAACCGAGTAAACCCAACCGGAATAAAAACTTCTCTCAGCAGCGTGGTTAATTCTTCTTGAGTGAGTAAGTCTTGCTGCAATACATATTCAAGATCGCTGCCTTCAGGCATACAGTACAGACATCGAAAGTTACAGCGATCGACTAAGCTAATTCGCAAATAATCCACTTGATTCATATTTCCATTCTGCCGGATTCGCTCCAGAGCATCAAAACTTTTGACATAGAGTTTCTAGAATTTAGGGAGTTTCTAGAATTTAGGGAGTTTCTAGAATTTAGGGAGTTTCTAGAATTTAGGCATTGGTTATCGGAGTCATTATGCTCGATCTTTATTATTGGACAACGCCAAACGGACACAAAATCACGATGTTTCTCGAAGAAGTGGGATTATCCTACAATCTTGTGCCAATCAACATTGGTAAAGGGGATCAGTTTCAGGCAGACTTTCTGAAAATTGCGCCGAATAACCGAATTCCTGCGATCGTCGATCGTGATCCCACAGGTGGCGGTGATCCGATCTCTGTGTTTGAATCTGGTGCAATTTTGTTATATCTTGCTGAAAAAACAGGACAACTCATTCCCTCAGATTTGCGGGGTCGGACTGAAGTGCTGCAATGGTTATTCTGGCAAATGGGCGGCTTAGGCCCAATGGCGGGACAAAATCATCACTTTAGCCAATATGCACCAGAGAAAATTTCTTATGCGATCGATCGGTACGTGAATGAAACGGGGCGATTGTATGCCGTGTTGAATAAGCGACTGAGCGATCGGGAATTTGTGGCGGGTGAGTATTCGATCGCGGACATCGCTTGTTATCCGTGGATTGTTCCCTATGAGCGGCAGGGACAGAAACTCGAAGATTTTCCGAATTTAAAGCGTTGGGTTGAGGCGATTCAAGTCCGTCCAGCAACCATTCGAGCCTACGAGAAAGCGGAAGCATTCAAAGCAGAACAAATTAGTCCGGATCAGGCGCGAGAATTATTGTTCAATCAATCGGCGGGAACCGTGAAACATTAAACCGAATCATTCCTCAAAAATTGCTCCTCGCTAGACAATCGAAACGAAAAAAGGATGAAGCCATTTGACTTCATCCTTTTTTTAGTATTTAGCCGCAGTTGCTAGCAGCACATCAAGCAAATTTACCCGTCGTCGCAGCAATCAAGAACGCTGCATACGTCAGAATATAACCCACCGTGAAATGCACCAGACCCACTAACCAGCCTTGAACGATCGACAATGCAACAGGCTTGTCTTTGAATCGAATCAAGTTTGCCAGCGGTGTACGCTCGTGCGCCCACACTAGCGTCTCAATTAGCTCTTGCCAATATCCACGCCAGCTAATGAGGAACATAAAGCCAGTTGCCCAGACTAAGTGACCAAACAGGAACATCCACGCCCAAACCGATAGATTGCTGGTTCCGTAGACGTTGTATCCGTTGATCAACGGTGCTGAATACTGCCAGAGATAATCTCGCAGCCATCCCATCAGATAAGTTGAGCTTTCATTGAACTGAGCCACGTTACCCGACCAGATCGCAAGATGCTTCCAGTGCCAGTAGAACGTCACCCAACCGATCGTATTCAGCATCCAGAACGTAGCCAAATAGAAGGATTGTTCCCAAGAAGCAATTTGGCAAGTACCGCCACGACCTGGGCCATCACACGGGAAGTTAAAGCCAAAGTCTTTCTTGTCTGGCATCAACTTGCTACCGCGAGCATCCAGCGCACCCTTCAGACAGATCAGCGTTGTCACATGCAAACCAAGCGCGATCGCATGGTGTACCAAAAAGTCACCCGGCCCAATGGTCAGGAACAATGAATTCGTACCACTGTTAATTGCATCCAACCAGCCCGGTAAGTAAGCTGCTCCCGGATTCGATGCAATACTATCTGGGTTAGACAGCAACGCATTGAAGCCATAGAGTGCTTTACCGTGAGAGGCTTGCACAAATTGAGCAAACACAGGTTCGATGAGAATTTGCTTTTCTGGTACGCCAAACGCGACTTGAACATCATTGTGAACATAGAGTCCAAGCGTGTGGAAGCCCAAGAACAGCGAAACCCAGCTCAGGTGCGAAATCAGTGCTTCTTTATGTCCCAGCAATCGAGCTAGAACGTTGTTTTCATTGTTGTCTGGATCGTAATCTCGTACCCAGAAGATTCCAGCATGAGCGAATGCACCCACCATGAAAAATCCAGCTAGATATTGATGGTGTGTGTAAAGCGATGCCTGCGTTGTGAAGTCTTTCGCCATGAACGCATAAGGCGGCATCGAGTACATATGCTGCGCCACCACTGAAAGCGCCGTTCCCAAAGCAGCAAGGTGAATCCCTAGCTGGAAGTGCAGCGAATTGTTATACGTGTCATATAGCCCTGCGTGTGGCAAGTTTCCTTGACCATTGATCCGATTACCAAAGAAGTTCTTCGCGTTGAGAATATCTTTGATGCTGTGACCAATGCCAAAGTTCGTGCGGTACATATGACCCGCAATGATGAAAATCACGGCGATCGCTAAATGGTGATGCGCCATGTCCGTCAACCACAGCGATTCAGTCTGTGGATGGAATCCACCCAGGAAGGTCAAGATAGCAGAACCTGAACCTTGTGCCGTTCCAAAGATGTGTTCTGCGGTATCCGGACTTTGTGAGTAAACGCTCCAGTTCCCCGTGAAGAACGGCTTTAAGCCTGCGGGATGTGGCAGCGTAAACAGGAAGTTCTCCCAACCGACGTGCTGACCGCGAGATTCGGGGATCGCAACGTGGATTAAGTGACCTGCCCAAGCCAGAGAGCTAACCCCAAACAATCCAGCCAAGTGGTGGTTTAATCGAGATTCAGCATTTTTGAACCAAGCCAAACTCGGACGGAATTTCGGCTGGAGGTGGAGCCAACCGGCAAACAGGAACAATGCCGCAATCAAGAGCAGAAAGACTGCACCTTGATACAGGTCAGCATTAGTTCTCATGCCGATCGTATACCACCAGTGATACACGCCTGAATAAGCGATGTTCACCGGATAATCGACTCCGCCTTGGGTGTAAGCCTCGATCGCAGGCTTACCAAATTGAGGATCCCAGATCGCGTGAGCGATCGGGCGAACGTGGAGCGGATCTTTGCTCCACTGAGGGAAATTGCCTTGCCATGCGACATGGAACAACAGGCTAGATGTCCAAAGAAAAATGATTGCAACATGACCAAAGTGAGTCGCGAATATCTTTTGATACAGCTTCTCTTCAGTCATCCCATCGTGACTTTCAAAGTCGTGCGCGGTTGCAATTCCATACCAGAGTCGCCGTGTGGTTGGGTCTTGCGCAAGATCCTGGCTAAATTTCGGAAATTTAGTCGCCATATAATTTGACTACTCGAATTTCATAAGTGGATCAGTTTAGATTGAGTTGCCCGGAGATCAAATCGCTCGATCGCTAGTTCAATAGATTAATGAAAGTTACGCTCTCAGAGCTACGACCAAAGGTAGAGAATCTGTTTGTCAAATCTTGCATTTCTTATCGGAATTTCTGATTAAAGATTAATGAAACCCTGAAATCATGCGGGTTTTCGAGCAAACGGCTTATTTTGCCAAGCACAAAAATTTACTGAACTTAACAGAGTTGAAATTGAGGCAAGACTACGCTAGTCACCGACCGCTAAGATGTGAATGGAATGTTACACAAATGCTATGGTAATTTCTTCGATCGGGGCTAAGTCGGTTTCTGCTCATCCGAATGATCAGCTTGTGATTACGATCGCGCCCTTGTCGGTCGAGGAGGTTTATAAACAGGCGGATGATGCGGCGAATGGTGCGATCGTGCTGATGAGCGGCATGGTTCGCAACAATAGCGAAGGCTTTTCGGTGCTGCATCTGGAGTATCAAGCCTATGAACCAATGGCGATCGCGGTGTTCAAACAGATTGCAGCAGAGATTCGCCAAACGTGGACTGACGTGACTCACGTGGTGATTCATCACCGAGTCGGACGGTTAGAGATTGGCGAGATTAGTGTGTTGATTGCAGTAGGTTGTCCGCATCGCAAGGAAGCGTTCGAGGCGTGTCAGTATGCGATCGATACGCTCAAGCATCGCGCCCCAATCTGGAAGAAAGAGTTTTACTACGGCAAAACGGGCGAAGTGTGTTCGAGTTGGGTGAAGTGTTGCTAAAAATCCTGTGAAGTCACAGGCTGAGAATCTATAGTGCTCCCCGATTCCCAACCGACAAGAGCGATCTAAGATAGAAATTAAGTCGCGTTTGGCAAAGTGAGTTATCGAAACGGTCTACGGCAACCTCAACGGTCTAAAATCAAGCCAGATTAAGCAACTACAACGGTTGTATCATCAACGCTTACCCGGCGATCGCATTACCACGTCTGAGTTTGCTCAGCGTATTGCCGCAATTAGCTGCGAAATTAGTCAGCCTGTCTGTGCTTATGTGAATCGCCGCGGTCAAGTGATTCGCGTTGGAGTCGGGACGATGAGGCAAACTCAGATCCCGATGCTAGAGCTTCCACGCTACGGGGCGGAGCGCTTGTGTGGAATTCGCTGTATTGCTACCCAATTAAAGCAAGACCCGCCCGGAGAATCGATGCTGACGGTGATGGCGCTTCAGCGTTTGGATGTGTTTGTAGCGTTAACGCTGACAGGAGGAGGATTTGAGCGCAGAGGGGGCGGTGCAACTGGCTATGTAAGAAATGCGTATTTGGCGCATCTGGTACCACACCCAGAGGCAAATTGGACGATTTCGCCGCCGTTGAGCTTGGATGTGATCGCAGAGCAAGATTTTTTGGCGCTGGTTGAGGGCTTAGAAGAAGAGTTCCGGCGGGAGTATGTCGCGCAGCAAGTCGATCGCGCTCACGATCAGGTGCTCATTGTGGGACTGCAAACGGACGAATTCTCTCCGCAAGCCTTCAAAACGGCGCTACAAGAACTGGCGCGGCTGGTAGAAACCGCAGGTGGCGAAGTGCTGCAAACAATGACGCAAAAACGCCCGCGTCCCCATCCTCAGACCGTTGTGGGAGAAGGAAAAGTCCAGGAAATCACCTTGGCGGCTCAAACGGTTGGAGCCAGCTTGATCGTGTTCGATCGCGATCTTTCACCCGCTCAAATTCGCAATTTGGAAATGCAGATTGGAGTGCGGATTGTCGATCGTACCGAAGTGATTTTAGATATTTTTGCTCAACGCGCTCAGTCGGGAGCCGGAAAGCTTCAGGTTGAACTGGCGCAACTCGAATATATGTTGCCGAGGCTTACCGGGCGCGGACAGGCAATGTCTCGACTCGGGGGCGGGATTGGGACAAGAGGCCCTGGAGAAACGAAGCTAGAGACTGAGCGCCGAGCAATTCAGCGACGAATCACACGACTCCAGCAGGAAGTCAACCAGCTTCAGGCGCATCGTGCCCGATTAAGACAGCGAAGACAGCATGAAGAAGTGCCTTCGATCGCGGTGGTGGGTTATACGAATGCAGGTAAATCGACTTTGCTCAATGCTTTAACGAATGCAGAAGTTTATACAGCAGACCAATTATTTGCAACGCTTGATCCAACCACTCGGAGACTAACCGTAACAGATTCGGAAACTCATCAAAATACACAGATTCTATTAACGGATACCGTTGGATTTATTCATGAGTTACCGCCCTCGCTGATGGATGCGTTTCGGGCAACGTTAGAAGAAGTTACCGAAGCGGATGCACTTCTGCATGTGGTTGATTTATCGCATCCAGCTTGGCAAAGTCAGATTCGAGCGGTGATGCAAATTCTGTCTGAGATGCCGATTACTCCGGGGCCCGCGCTTTTAGCCTTTAACAAAATCGATCAGGTAGATGCAGAACAATTGGCGATCGCGCGCGAGGAATTTCCGCAAGCGGCGTTTATCTCGGCGAATGAGCGGTTGGGATTGGAGACGTTGAGACAGCGCTTGTGTCAACTGGTGCGCTATGCGATGTCGAATTAGAAGTCGCCAAATCTCTTTCTAAAAATGCTGGGTTTTGCGTCAAAATGTCTCAGACCCAGCAGCTTATTTATGTATGTTGCCCTTGCGCGAAAAAATTGCGTTTTATCTCGAAGATATTGATACACCAGTAGGAAAAGGAATTAATCTTTTCATTACGGGGCTAGTGTTAGTTTCTTCGGGAATTTTTGTTGCAGAAACCTATAAGATTCCGGTTGAAGTTAGGCAAATTCTGGATGCGATCGAACACCTAATTCTTGCAGTTTTCGTAATCGAATACGGTTTAAGAATTTGGTGTGCTGAGCGAAAACTGCCATTTATTTTTAGCTTATATTCGGTGATTGATTTATTGTCGATCGCGCCTTTCCTGATTGGAACGAACGTAGGTTATTTGAGAATTTTTCGTTGGTTTCGGATTCTTAGATTAATTCGATTTATTCAAGGCAAAACGATTTTTGGCTATGTTAGCAGCGAAGATGGCGCAATCTTTACGCGAATTATTTTTACGATTCTCTCGATTATTTTCGTCTTCTCAGGGCTTATTTATCAAGTTGAACATACCGTAAATCCCAAATTTGGCACATTTTTAGATGCGGTATATTTCTCTGTTTCTACGATTTCTACCGCAGGGTTGGGAGATATTACGCCAATTTCAGAAATAGGGCGATTGCTCACGACTCTGATGGTATTGACTGGGATTGTATTAATTCCCTGGCAGCTTGGAGATTTGATCAAACGACTGGTAAAAACTGCGGATCAAATTCAAGTTTTGTGTTCAAAGTGTGGTCTCGCGTTTCACGATTCAGATGCCTATTTTTGTAAAAACTGTGGAACTTGCTTAAACCGCAGTCAGCAAACAGAGCAATAGCGCCTCTGTCCATTCCACGATCGCCCCATAGGTATCTCCGGTTTGTCCGCCCAACTTCCAATTGAACCAAGCGCCCGCTAGCACTGCGATCGCGCCTCCCGCAATCATCCACGGACGCACCACTAAACTTAGCGCGACTAAAATCACGAGCGTCGGCACCACTTCCCAGGGCGATCGGATTGCCTCTTTATGAAACGCTCCCTTTCCAGCCGACTTGAGATAGGGATATCGAGCGATCGCCACCAGTTGCCCCCAACGCCCCCAGCCTGCCACCCCCGCCAAAAGCCACATTCGATCCTGCCCCAAATCGCTGAGCGCGATCGTTTTGAGCAACAGCAAAATTACAGCCGTCATTGCCCCAAATGCCCCGGTCGCGCTATCTGCCATCACTTCTAAACGTCGCTCAGGATTCATCACCGCCAGTCCATCGGCTGTATCCATTGCGCCATCGAGATGCAAACCGCCCGTAATCGCTACCCAAACCGCCACCGCGATCGCGCTTCGAGTTAAGATCGGAACATCGAGCCAAGCTAAACCCCAATCTAAAGCGCCTACGATTAAACCCACCATTAAACCCACGATCGGCGCAAATCGAGCAATTCCACGAAAGTCTAAATTTGCGGAAGTGGGAATCGGTAAACAGGTGTAAAACGTAAGCGCAGCAAGGCATTGGTTTAGGGCTTGGATAATCATTGTTCAGATCAATTCACATAACGTAAACTTCTAATACCTTTAGTCAGGATCGCAATCCCGATTTGCAGCCATAATTGCGATAGGAAGCATCTAACTTGAGTCAGAACTTGAGCTAGGCTTGGTCTTAACTTCCGTCTACCCTTTGACTTTGCTTGTGTTATGAGCCACGATTCATTTTCTCGCAATGCTCGAATTCCTGCCCCCTGCATTATTGACGATGGCACGATCATCGACAAGCAAGATATGCAGCGCGTTTTAACCGATTTGAGCCGAGTTCGCTATATCCACACGCACGATGGTAGAACAACGAGCGAAGGAGAAGGCTGCATTCTTGAGGTGTTTGCTGATCCACATCGAGCAACGATGGTGGCAAACCAGACGCTTTATCTCAATGTCTACAGTTTTGATTACATTCAGTTGAGCAAAACCGCAGACGGTTCGCAGTTTGATCTGATTCAGGACGATCGCCGCTTGCGCCTGCTTCCCCTAACCAATCCGATGCAGAATCAAGTCGATCGTGGCATTAATGCGGCAGAGCTTGAAGCGATGGTGGCTGAAGTATTGTCTGCTAGTTTAGATGTGCAGATTGACGACGAAGAAAATTTCTCGCTTTAGAGCGATCGAATTGCTAAACACTTCACGATAAATTGGTTTCCGTCAGAGAAATCGGTGAGGAGCCATGAGACAGGGGTTGAATCGGCGGCAGTTTGGGCAATTCATTGCTGGAGGTACGATCGCGCTTTGGCTGCATGGCTGCGGGCAACAGGAGCAATCGACGAATCAGAAGCCGCAGGTGGTTTCCACCAGTACGATTTTGACGGATTTAGCCTCGACGATCGCGGGTGATTCGGTGCAGGTGATTGGAATTCTCAAGCCGGGAGCCGATCCGCATACCTACGAGCCTGTTCCGGCGGATACTGTCGCAATGGAAAAGGCGAATTTGATTTTGTATAACGGCTATAACTTAGAGCCGGGATTGATTCGCTTGATAAAGGCCGCCGGAGTGAATGCGCGTCAGGTCGCTGTGGGAGAAGTGATTACGCCGCTCCAGCTTGAAAAGGAGGGGCAAAAGGTTCCTGATCCGCACGTTTGGGGAGATGTGCAAAATGTGGCAAAAATGACGATCGTGGTTCGGGATGCACTGGTTCAACTGGTGCCGAACGATCGCGAGAAGATGACGCAGAATGCCGATCGTCTGATTGCCGAGTTGAATCGCTTGGATGGCTGGATTAAGCAGCAGGTTCAGACGATTCCTGCCGCAAATCGTCTCCTTGTAACGACGCATGATGCGTTTCAGTATTACGGCAAGGCGTATCAATTGGCGATCGCAGGGACGCTGATTGGGATTAGCACAGAGGAGCAACCGAGCGCCCAGACGGTGCAGCGATTGGTGCAGTCGATTAGGTCGGCGCGGGTTCCAGCGATTTTTGCAGAGACGACGATTAATCCAGCGTTGATTCAAACGGTGGCGCAAGAGGCGGGGGTGAAGTTAGCGCCCCAACAGTTGTATTCGGATTCGATCGGTGCTGTGGGAAGTAGTGGGGAGACGTACATTAAGATGATGGCGGCGAATACAACGACGATCGTGCAGGCGCTTGGTGGCAGGGTGATTCCGTTTCAGGCGGGATGAGATGTCAAAATATTCGCACTACTTTTGGGTGATCGCACTATAACTTGCAAATGCTTAAGTCCCGGCAACAGGACTGAAACGCACAACGATTGAAGAAAGGCAATTCTCGCAAATTAAAAAGATGTTGGCGCAACGCATGGGCGAACGAAAGCATCAACCTTAAAACGATCGCAACACATCCCGCACAACCTGACGCATCACCTCAAACGGTTGACCCCCAGGCGGCAGCAAGCGCTCAGTTGAGAATACATAATAAATCTCACCCGCATCACTCACCTCAAAATTCGCATCATACTCCCGCGCCCACAGATCAAGATGCCGCTGCGCCATCTGAGGCTCCAACTGCGTCGCCCTAGAAAACTCAAGCACCGAAATCCGCCCCTGCCGCAAATGCAGCAACTGAAAAAAGCGATCGCGAATCGCCCGACGATGCGCCTTAGAACTCACATAAAGCAGCAACCCCCCGATCGCGCTCGGAGCCAAGCCAAAAAACACCAGCAAAATCGACAACAGCGCCGAAGCCCACGCCGGAGGATGCAGCGCCAAGATCAATAAAAACAGCGAGATCGAAACGACACCCCCAGCGCAGAGAAATACACTACCAAACGCCTTACTTGCCACGCTCCAAACCCGATTCATGCCGCGTCTCCTTCGCATCGCGTTATTCCTAGACTAACCTGTTTTTCCGCGATCGCTTGGACGGTTATCCGAAACTTTCAACCGATGCAAACGAGTCCTCTTCCACCCCAGAGTAGATAGCTGAAACCATCACGTTTACGCTACTTTAGGAGACAGTGTTCGCCTTCACCCTAACCGGATTTCTTTCATGTTTTCTAGACTTGTCCAAACCAGTTCACGTCAAGGTGAAATCGTAGAAGTTGTCCTACGAAACGGGTGGGACTATATGCGGCGACTGCTCACCGGAGGCAAAGTCGATGAACCCAAACTGCCACCGCCCGCCGTACTTCGCAACATTCTGGTCGATTTAGGCCCCGTTTACGTCAAACTTGGGCAACTCCTCAGCACCCGTCCCGACCTCCTGCCCGCCGAATACATCGATGCCCTTTCTACTCTACAAGCCGAAGTGCCACCGATCGACTGGGCAGAAGTCGAAGTCATGTTGCGCAAGCAATTTAGCCAGCCGCTCGAAGAAATTTTCGCCTCCATCAACTACAAACCCGTCGCCGCAGGATCGATCGCCCAAACTCATCGCGCCGTTCTCAAAGACGGTCGCCCTGTTGCACTCAAAGTCCAGCGCCCCGGGCTCAGCGCCGTGGTCGAGCAAGACATCTCCCTGATTCGCTTCATCGCTCGTCTAGTTGCCCAGACCGAATTTGGTCAGTATTACGATATCGTCTCGATCGCAGAAGAGTTTGCCGAAGCGCTCAGATATGAACTCGATTTTACTCAAGAAGCTCGATATACCGATCAACTGCGGCACAACTTAAGCAATACGCGCTGGTTCGACTCCAAGCAGTTAGTCGTGCCTCAAATCTACTGGGAATACACCACCGATAAACTAATTGCAATGGAATGGCTCGATGGAGTCGCAATCTTATCTGCGCTTCCGCCGATCGGCTTTGATGGCACCACGGACTTGAAGCAGCGAGAAGATATCTCCACTCTATTGCTCAGAGCCTTCTTTCAGCAGATCTGTTTAGATGGCTTCTTCCACGCTGATCCGCATCCCGGTAACGTTTTCTATCTCAATGATGGACGGGTCGCACTGCTCGACTGTGGCATGGTTGGGCGGCTTGATCCCCGCACTCAGCAATTGATTCTGGAATTAGTGTTAGCGATCGTCAATCTGGATGCTCAGCGCTGCACTCAGCTAGTCTTACAGCTTGCACCCCCTGTTCAGCCGATCAATCGCGTCAAGCTCGAAACTGAATTCGATCGCCTATTGCGGCGCTACTATAGCTTGAACATTTCTCAAGTGAACTTCAGCAAATTGGTGTATGAAGTGCTGCAAATTGTTCGAGATAACAAAGTGCGGGTTCCTGGCAACTTAGGACTTTGTGCAAAAGCGATCGCCAACCTAGAAGGCATTGCTCGATCGCTTGATCCAAACTTCAATATCCCAAATAAAATTCGCCCGATGATGACTGAAGTATTTCAGCGGCAGATTGTGGGTGAAGCGCCTTTAATTGCTTTATTGCGAACCGCGCTCGACGTGAAGAACCTCTCACTCCAGTCTCCGCGCCAAGTGGAACTCTTGCTCGATCGCGTGACTTCAGAAACTTTGCAGTGGAATCTTTCCATTCGAGAAGCAGAACCGCTCCGCCGCACGATCGATGCTTCTGCAAATCGCATGTCATTTAGTATTGTGGTCGGATCATTGATTATGGGTGCAGCGATCATTTCTTCCAACACTCAATTGAGTCAGGTGACTTGGGTGAGCGATGTTCTGTTTGCAGCAGCAAGCTTCCTAGGGCTGTGGTTGATTTTGAGCATTCTGCGATCGGGCGCTCTCCGTTAGCAGCAGAATGCGCTTAAACTACGTTCAGCGTGCACCCTAACATTGCAGCATTTAACACGATCGAGCAAAAGCTCCACACAGATCAGAATCTCGCGCTATAATAAGAAAACATCACGGGGCTGTAACGGTTTCGACAGGTTGGCGAACGTTCCGTCGAGATGCAGGTCGAGAGGGAGTCCACTCTCGTAAATCTAGGCTCAAAACAATAGATGCAAACAACATCGTACCTTTTGCTCGTAAAACTGCACCTGTTGCAGCATAAAACACCTCTAATTCAGGTTCGAGCGCTTACAGTCTGACACCGTTAAAGGCAGTAAGCAAACCCCAACGGTTGCGCTAAATCTTCACCTCTGGTTGGCGGTTTAGCTAAGACAATACCAGAGCATCCTATTATCCGGGATAAAGGATAGTTCCCGCTTCGAGGATTAGAGAAGCTAAACCTGTGAACGATTGACAGAGTAAATACCCAGTTTGGACACGGGTTCGACTCCCGTCAGCTCCACTTAGAAAACTACGCCATACCTTTTGGCTGCTCACAAGAGTTTAAACAAGCTACGAGGATCTAGCTTTGCTTGAAACTCAGAGAATGTCGCGAACGTACCGAGCGCGCTGACCCACCTCAAATAATTCTCCAAGCGATCGAGCATTTCCCGCCCCGATCGCGTTTTAATATATCCCGGTAATTGATACCCTCGAATATTCGTAAATTCCCAGGGATGAAAATACAAATTGATGTAAGAATCCCAATTTAATGTAATTCGAGAAGCGAGCTTATAAAGCGGTAAAGGCAGGTTCTTAAAGCTTAACCAAAACAAAGGAAATCGAATGAAGGGTGTCACCGAAACTGGAATATTTAATAAGCGATCAGAATGATAAGGAATTCGAGGTTTAGAAAGATTGTTGTAGCGACCCGGTAAATAAGTAGGATTCATCGAGGAATTGTAACGATATCCGGCTTGTTGAATCTCTCGATCGCTCACAGGTTGCAGCCGCGCCATTCTAAATCCAGCGACTTCTTGATGCGTAATTTCTTCTAGTGCCTGCTTCGATCGGGCTAAATCTTCCACACAAAACGAAGCATGATAAAACCCATGCGAGGCGATTTCATGCTTTTTTGCAATTTCGAGAATTGTTGAAGGGTGATGAATAGCGAAATTTGCAGTAATGAAAAAAGTGGCTCGAATATTTAAGCGATCGAGCAACTCCAAAACCTTGTCCAAGCCTTCCGCCGAGACTTTGAATTTCATGCTTTCTGGTAGAGTTTGACCGTATTCTTCGGGCACATCAAACTCTTCGACATCAAAACTCAGCAGAATTAGCTTATCCATGCAAACCGTGAAACTCATTCTTGGAGATAGCGTAATACACAACGTCAGTTTTGTAATAGTGCGCGTTCTTCTCAAACGTCATGCCCACTTTTTGCATCACTCGTTGCGATGCCAAATTTTCAGGCTGTGAGATCGCAACAACTCGCTCTAATCCCACTTGCTCAAATCCAAATCGCAGACAGGCGATCGATGCCTCTGTCGCAATCCCCCGATTCCAGTACGCCTTATCCAGGGCATATCCTAGCTCGATTTCTGGCGTTCCATCGAGATAAATCAATCCACATCGGCCTAGCAACGTTTGACTTGCTTTCTCAACCACTGCCCACATTCCAAACTCAGAACAGTTGTAGCGCTGAAGGATCATGGGAAATTCTGCTTCGAGTTGCGATCGCGTCTTTGTTCCAGACGCAATGAATCGCATCACCACCGGATCGCCAAAAATTTCTGCCATCCGATCCAAATCTTCTCGCCTGAACTGACGTAACCACAAGCGTTCTGTCTCTAATTCCTGCATTGATAATGACGCTCTCCCCTAGCTGACATCTCCTAATACTGGCACAATGATCTGTACTCATTTCACGATGATGAAACACTATGATTTCTACGCTACAAACTGCTCTCGCTCAAGGTCGCGCTCTCAAAGTCATTAGCGGCTTGAACAATTTTGATGCAAACAACGTTGCTGCGGTGATTAAGGCTGCCGATCGTGGCGGTGCTACTTTCGTTGATATCGCTGCCGATGCCGACCTGATTCGCCTGGCGAAACAACTAACCAGCCTGCCGATTTGCGTCTCTGCGGTCGAGCCTGAACAATTTTTCATGGCGATCGAGTCCGGCGCAGATTTAATCGAAATCGGAAACTTCGACAGTTTCTACGCTCAAGGTCGTCGCTTTGAAGCTGAGGAAGTTTTGGCACTGACTCAAGCAACTCGCGCTCTCCTGCCTCATGTCACGCTCTCCGTCACTGTGCCTCACATTTTGCCTTTGGATCAGCAAGTCCAACTGGCAGAAGAGCTGGTGAAAGCAGGTGCGGACATGATTCAAACCGAGGGCGGAACTTCTTCGAGTCCTGCACACTCCGGCGCGTTAGGATTGATTGAAAAGGCAGCTCCGACCTTAGCAGCAGCTTACGAAATCTCAAGAGCGATCAACATTCCAGTTCTCTGTGCATCTGGTTTGTCGAGCGTAACGGCTCCGTTGGCGATCGCTGCTGGTGCTTCGGGTGTGGGCGTGGGAAGCGCAATTCACAAGCTCGATAGCGAAGTCGCAATGATTGCAGCCGTTCGATCGCTGGTTGAATCTCTCGATCGCGCTTCGGTCAACGTTTAAACGCAAAAACCCGTAACGGTCATAACAATACGATCGTTACGGGTTTAACAGTGATTTTGGAAATTTCTAGAATAATCGGAAAATAAACGGATAGCGGAACGGCTCATCGGGTTTGCTTAAACAATGTGCAAGCGCCCAAATTGTCAATCCCCAATGTAGCAAAAAGCCAAATCCAATCACCGGGAAGAACAGCAATCCACCCAATCCAAAGGTTAAGAACGATAGAATTCCGACCGGGATACCAATCACCGCCGCCCAGAACCAAACATTCAGGTGAAAATTCATCGATTCTTTAGCGTTAGCTTTGACCACTGGGTCATCCGACAGCAAATTGATTGCAATAGGAACGCCGATCGAGAACAAGGTTGTACTAAAGAAAATTGCGCCATGACTTAAGCAGGATAACAAGCGGCGCTGATTAGTATCGAATGTGGTCTGCATCCTGGATTTCTCCTATAGTGCTTTTTCCTTACAGGCTCGATCGTATCCTTCTAATCAATGCCCGTAGTAGTGCAGTTTACCGTACTTAAAAAACCCGTCGCCTTTTACCTTGGATAGATTAATTTTAAGAAACGATAACGATCGGGCAACGCTTCAATGCTCAATTCACGATATAACGCGATTTTTACGCATAGCGCGATTAGAGATGTGAAGAAAGATTTAGTAACTCCTGCTACTCATTCTCGCGGTAGAGGCTGAAATTAAGCGAAGAAATCTAATGTCAGATAGATGGGGATCGCGATTAGTAACTAATCTCTGAACTTCAAAAGTAATAGAACTAGGAACTAATACGATCGCTATTTTGTTGCTGTGTTGAAACAAGGAAAGTCTATACAAAACTCAGCAGTATAGCTTCTATTTCTACTCTTCCTGAAGTAGCAAGCTGACGCTGTTAAGTTCCTCGCAAATCTGCAACACAGTAACTAAAGAATCTCCGCGTTCGCTACAAGACTCAGACTCTAGGACGGCAGAAATGAAACGTTTTTCAAAACTAATTTACAGCTTTTTACCATTAATGAGTGTGGCGCTGTTTGCAGCCTGTAGCAGTCAAAACAATGCTGCGAATAATTCTGCAAACAATCCCACTTCGGGCACAAACACGGATACAAGATTTGCCGCAGCAAAAGGCTGCAAAAACATTGGTGTTCTCTTACCCGAATCTGACTCGTCGGCTCGATACGAAGCTTACGATCGACCGTTGCTCGAAAAGGAAATCAAAGCCCAACTTCCAGATGCCACCATCCAATATGCCAATGCTAACAACAATGCAGATACTCAACAAAACCAAGCGGAGGCAGCATTAACCAAGGGTGCCTGCATTCTCGTTGTTGATCCACAAGACAGCGACAAAGCATCGGTGATTGTGCAAAAAGCCAAAGCGAGTCAAGTCCCAGTCATCGCTTACGATCGCTTCATCCAAGACCCAGACGTAGCTTACTATGTATCATTTGATAATGTGCGCGTCGGCGAACTCCAGGGACAATACATCGCGGATCAATTCCGCAGAGGCGCTTATGGTCTCAAGCCTGGTGCAAACTTGGTGATGATTAATGGTTCGCAGACCGATAACAATGCTCTGCAATTCCGGGAAGGTGCATTAAAAGCATTGCAACCCTTGGTCGATAGCAAACAGTTGAATCTAGTGTTTGATCAGTACACGCCAAACTGGGACAACGCCAGAGCGCAATCCATCATGGAAGGCATTTTGACGCAGCAGAGAAACAATGTCCAGGCGGCGTATGTTGCCAATGATGGCATGGCAAATACTGTGATTGCAGCTTTGAGAGCGCAAAAACTCGATGGCAAAGTTCTCGTCACCGGACAAGATGCCACCTTGACCGGAATCCAGAACATTCTCACAGGCGATCAAGCCATGACCATCTACAAACCGATCGCTAAAGAAGCTCAGGTCACTGCACAGTTAGTTGCAGCATTGAGCAAAGGCAGCGAACCGGGCGCGATCGTCAATGGACAAACCGCACTCAAATCAGGCGGACAAGTTGCATCGGCGCTAATTACTCCAGTCGCAGTCGATAAAACTAATGTTCAGCAAACCGTTCTAGCAGATGGCTATCTAAATAAAGCTCAAGTCTGTAATGGACTAAGCGGTGACACCACTGGCATTTGTCGAGGAGTCGCACAAGAGGGTTCAGATCGACAAGGGTCGCTCTAATTCTGTCTCTTAGATATTCGATTGCCTCTAAATTCTGAATTTTGTACCGAAATTGGCTTAAAGTCCCCCACGAGTGGGGGACTTAGGGGGCTAGAAGCTGACCGCAACGCAGCGAGAAAGCCATCGAGCGAACGAAAGTGGGTGATTTCGCTTCTGAATCACCCCGCCTCAGCAATCAACCCAGAAAACATGAACAACTCAGTTTTACCAACCCAAACAGAACCGCACTCCGACCGACTCCAACCGCGCCTGCAACTCCGCAACATCAATAAATCATTCGGAGGAGTCCAAGCGCTGAAAAACGTCGATTTTGAGGCGTATGCAGGCGAAGTGGTCGGTTTAGTCGGAGACAACGGTGCAGGCAAATCAACACTGGTTAAAACCATGTCTGGCGCATATGTTCCAGACTCCGGTGAAATTTTGATTGATGGACAACCCGTGTCGATCGCGTCACCGCAAGATGCCACTCGATTAGGAATTGAAACCGTTTACCAAGACTTAGCGCTTTGTGACAACCTCGATGTTGTGGCGAATTTGTGGCTCGGTCGAGAAGCCTATCGATGGGTCATTCCAGGCGTTCTCAAAGCGCTCGATGAAACCGAAATGGAACGCCGCACGATCGAAGTTCTCAGAACGCTCAATGTCAAAATTCCCTCGGTTCGTCGTCCCGTGGCGACGCTTTCCGGTGGACAGCGGCAATGTATTGCAGTGGCAAAAACAATTCTACGGCAGCCTAAAGTCGTCCTACTCGACGAACCAACTGCTGCGCTGGGAGTCGTACAAACTCGGCAGGTCTTGAATCTCATTCTCCGCCTCAAACAACAAGGTCTAGCCGTTGTGGTGATTTCCCACAATTTGCACGATGTTTTTGAGGTCTGCGATCGCGTCATTGTGATGCGTTTGGGTCAGCGCACTGCCACCTTTGACATCAAAAATTCCACTTCAGAACAAGTTGTCGCCGCCATTACAGGCGCAGAACATCGCGATCCTGCCGTTCCTACTCCAGAAATGACATGAAAACTAATACACGCCAAGACGATCGCTCCTCGGTGAATGCAGAAATGAGCGATCCACAATCTAATCTTCAGCGATCGTCGTTTAGCTTGCGATCGCTCATGCGAGGTGATTTAGGATTCCTTCCTGTTGTTTTCACTCTTGCATTAATCACGCTATATTTCCAAGTCACAACGGGCGGTGTCTTTCTCCAAGCTCGAAATTTAACCAACCTGACTCAACAAATTGTTGTTATTAGTATTCTCAGCACTGCTGCGGTTTTGGTTCTACTTCTGGGTGAGATCGATTTAAGCTTAGCAGCCGTGGCGCAAGCTTGTGCCGCAGTCATGGCGACCGTCTCGGTTTACCAAAATTGGGGGGCAATTCCTTCGATTCTAGCTGCACTTGTGATTGGCGCATTAATCGGCTTAGTCAATGGATTCTTTATCGCAATCTTGCGGGTTCCCTCGTTCATTGTGACGTTGGCGGGGTCGATCGGTTATGCCGGATTTTTGCTGCTGGTGTTGGGACGACAAACGACTTTGATTGTGCGTGATCCAGCGATTCGGGCGCTGGCACCGACCTATCTTAATCCGATCATCGGTTGGGGGCTGCCGCTTGCAGTTGCTGCTTTGTATGCGATCGGGGTTTGGTATGAACGTCAGCGACGAGTCAAAGCCGGACTCCCGGTGAAGCGCCCCACAACGTTGATCGCTCAAGTTGCAGGGATTTTTGCCAGCATCATCTTGATCGTATTCCTATTCCAAACTTATCAAGGTGTTCCTCAAGCCGTCCTGATTTCGCTGGGAATCGTCCTTGTGTTCTGGCTGATTTTGAGAAAAACGCCGTTTGGTCGTCACCTCTATGCGGTGGGTGGTAATGAAGAAGCGGCAAGACGTGCCGGGATTAATGTCATTGGCATGAAGATGACGGTCTTTACTTTGGCATCCGTTTTAGCCGCCCTAGCGGGCATTATGCTGACTTCGCGCAGTACCGCCGTTGCCACTCAAATTAGTGCGACATTGTTGTTAAATGCGATCGCGGCGGCGGTTATCGGTGGAGTCAGTTTATTCGGAGGACGCGGCTCAGTTTGGGCAGTGATTTTGGGTGCGCTGGTCATTGGCAGTTTAGACAATGGCTTGGACTTGCTCAACCAGGATCAAAGCATCAAGAATATTGTCCAAGGTGCGGTGCTAGTGTTGGCTGTTACGGCAGATGCTTTAGTCCGACGAGCTAATCCGGTACGCGGCAAGTAAAGAACGCGAGTTCGACGAGGTTTTCCGCTTCGGTTTGAGCGGTTTTGCCCCCTAAATCCCCCATTCTGGGGGACTTTGAAAGCTAGAGAACTACTTCATTTGGAAATTCCCTTTTCTCCAAGTCCCCCAGAATGGGGGATTTAGGGGGCTGAAGCCGACAGCAACGAAGCTTTAGACTGCGGAACTACCATCAGCCGCAGGCTGCTCCACGACTCACAATACCCGACCATTGCACCTTCTTCAGCTTCTCCCGCCGATACGAGAAAAAGTTGGTCGGATCTTGATACGTACAGTGAGGCGCGATCGCAATCTGTTCTGCCGTCATTCCCATTCGTTCTAATTGGATTGCAATCACCCGCCGGACATCTAAGCGCGATCGTCCCTCTGTCGAGTCCCTTAAAATGGGCGAATTCGGCAAACTGATTAATCTGTCTAAATCTGGACTCGGCTCGATCGTTGCTCCCACTTCTAGCGCCACTTGATGTGAAACTTGGTAAACTTCACCCGAAATCGCGGGTCCTAAAGCAATGCGTAAATCTTCAAGCCGGCTCCCTTGCGATCGCAGCTTCTCGATCGCTACAGGCACAATTTTTTGCGCCGTTCCCCGCCAGCCCGCATGCACCGCTGCAGCATTCCCCGTTTTCACATCTCCAATCAAAGCGGGCGTACAATCTGCACTACACGCCCAGACCGCCTGCTGCGATCGCTCCGTCATTAATCCGTCTGCCTGAGCAAAATTCTCGCGATCGTGTGGGTTCTCCAACTCAGAAGGCGATAAAACCACATTGCCATGCACCTGATGAACGCGGTAAATCTCAACCGTCGGATCAAGCACCTCGGTGAGTTCAAACGGCGATCGGGGCGAAAACTGTTGCGTAAAAAAGCCGTGCTGCCAAGGTTCTAGAAGGCTGCAAGTGAGATAAGGCAGATCGTTCCAGGTTTGCCAGTGCCAAGTGTGCATGAGGGGCATCCACGAAATTCTGTTGCCATCGTAACGGTTTATTGAGCTGCTAGTGTAGTAGGCTCCTCCAAGATTAAAGTTTTTGTGAATTTACGACAGGTCACAACTGAGACAACTGCGGGAGACTACTGTACCTTCAAGCTGCAAAATTCGGCGCTTTTACTCAGTGCCAAATCCTCTTTTATTCCAGAAAGGTGTTCTCACTCGCGAGAAATCAGGCATCATAGCGGACGGAATTCCATAGCAGCAGACTTCACAGCCAAATCTGTGCAAATATGTGGATTCCGTAAAACTAAGCCTACCCCTCCGGACTTGTACCCAAAAACCGGTACTATGTCTCTGGAATATAGTTAATTAGTGTAAAGAAATCGCCCGACGTACCCACCGTGCAGCGCAGCGATCGAGTGGAACTTAGTCAGAGTCATCATCGACGAATGAACACGAGCAAGCCTGAGAGAGGACATTACCGTATGACGCAGCGACCCACCCCGATTCGACCCCTTCGCAACCGCAAGCAATTATTAAGACGGCTCGGATGTTTGAGTAGTCTGGGGGTTTTTAGTAGTGGGATAACGCTGGCGCAAGCTGCTCCGACAACTTCGCTGCAGACAAGCGTGGCCGCTTCGCCTTCTCCGGTCGTTGTTGCGCCCACGGCTGCGGACTTAACGCCGACTGCATCGGCATCATCGCCTACCACTCCTGCACCCGCCGCTCCGGAAAAAGAAGCTCCTGATCCGACACCACCCGTTGAAATCGAAATCCCAGAGTCTTCTCCTGTTTCGGAATCTCCCTTAGTCAAGCCGCAGGCTGCACCGGAGAATCCGGCACCTAACTACGTGCCCCCTAGCTCGATCGTGATTGAAAAACGTGATTCCGCCCCCAAAGTAACGACGGTGAAGCCTAAAACGACTGGAATTGCCAACGCGGTTTCCAAAGCAATTTCTGGAGTGATTCGTCCGAAATTCAACCCGGCTCAGCCTGAAGCTGAAGCTGAAGCTGAAGCTCCTTCAACGGAAACTGCTTCAAGCTGGGCACCACCTTCGATCGTACCACCCTCGTTTGTCCAAGATTACTTCAATCGCACGGTTCGTCCGCTCGGTCTTCCCGGTAACGGGGATGTCCGCTTACTCTTCCCGCTCTCGATTCCCAGTGCGATTACCTCTGTCTTTGGTTGGCGGGTTCACCCCATCACAGGCGATCAGCGACTGCACACGGGGACAGATTTGGGCGCACCGATGGGAACTCCGGTATTAGCAGCACTCACCGGTCGCGTGATTATGGCGGATTTCTTTGGGGGATATGGGTTAGCGATCGCGCTAGAACACACAAATGGATCGCAGCAAACGCTATATGCTCACTTGTCAGAAATCTTCGTGAAGCCCGGAGATGTCGTGAAGCAAGGAACCGTAATTGGTCGGGTCGGTAGCACCGGCAACTCGACGGGGCCTCACTTGCATTTTGAGTTCCGTCAGCAAACTCCAGAAGGCGGTTGGGTAGCTCAAGATGCAGGAGCCTCGCTAGAACAGTCAGTCGCGCAGCTCGTTAAGTCGATGCAGGTGACACAACAGAATCCGCAAAATCCAGGTTCTTAGTTGAAAAAAGCCCCACGCAGGGGCTAGAAGAAGTTGTTGACCTCACAATCTAACAGTGTGGGGTCACATTTTTTTACCAATCAACCAGAGAAGTCCAGCATCAATGAAGGTGAAGGGACTGTCCAAGGTTCCAGCAAGAAGGCTGAGAAAAAGGAAATAACTAAGCGAAGCGACTGCGACGAATTTAATTAAAACGAAGGTTGCCATAGCAGTTGAAGAGAAAACTAGGTGGATGTAGAATAATGCGTCTAAGTTATTTTTTGGCTAAGCCTTAACAGAATAGATCAAAGCTTATAAGTTTTATAAAGATACAACACATTTTAATAATTATCACTGAGCAATTCCTCTTACTCAGTTCTGAGAAGTTGAATAGATAGCTTCTAGCTAAAGACATACCGCAGACGAAGCCACAAAACCGGAAGCTGCAAAAATTCGCAACGATCGTAAAACTTTTCCGAACCCTAGCACTAAGTTAAAATCGCGCCGCCCATGAGTCTCCGGTAGCGATAGTCAAGTTCGGCTTTCATGGCGTTCCACCGCTCGATCATTGGGTCTTTCTGTATAGTTCTTTCTGCTGCATCTCGCGCCATTTCCAGCACTTCTTGATCTTCAACTAAACTTGCTAGCGCAAAATCTGGTAAGCCCGATTGCCGTGTTCCAAGCACCGCACCCGGCCCTCGAAATCGCATGTCCATCTCAGAGATGAAGAAGCCATCTTGCGACTGTTCGAGAACTTTTAATCGCTGTCGTGCAGTTTCGCTCTTGGAACTGCTCATCAGCAAGCAGAACGACTGCGAGCCGCCGCGTCCGACTCGACCCCGAAGTTGATGCAGTTGTGAGAGTCCAAACCGCTCTGCGTGTTCGATCATCATCACAGTGGCATTCGGAACATCGACCCCAACTTCGACAACCGTAGTGGATACAAGAATTTGAGTTTTGTTGTCACGAAACTCGGTGATAGCTTCGTCTTTTTCGGCAGAAGTCATGCGACCGTGGAGTAACCCGACATTGAAATCTGGGAAGATATCATCTCTGAGGTGTTGGTGTTCGTCGATCGCAGACTTGAGATCCAATTTCTCCGACTCTTCGACCAGAGGCAAGACGATGTAAATTTGTCGTCCTTGAGCAATTTCGCGCTTCATCAGGTCATACGCCTGTTGACGATCGCGCCCAGCTAGTACGGTTGTTTGAATCGGTTTGCGTCCGGGTGGCAGTTCATCGATCTGGCTCACGTCTAAATCTCCATGCAGCGTTAGCGCCAGAGTGCGCGGAATCGGCGTTGCGGTCATGGTGAGGACGTGGGGATGTTCGCCCTTTTGCTGAAGTCGGGCGCGCTGTTCGACTCCAAAGCGGTGCTGCTCATCGATCACCACCAAGCCTAAGCGATCGAAGCTGACCGTATCTTGAATTAGGGCATGGGTTCCAACCAGTAGCGGCAGTTCCCCGGTTTGTAACCCGTTGTGGATTTCGCGACGTTTGGCGGCTTTGGTTGATCCCGTCAGCAGTTCGACCGGGAGATGCAGTTGATTAAACCAGCCGACCAATTTGCGGTAGTGCTGTTCTGCAAGCACCTCGGTCGGAGCCATAAACGCAGCTTGATAGCCCGATTGAATTGCTGCCAGAATCGTGATGACAGCGACAACGGTTTTTCCGGATCCAACATCGCCTTGGACTAAGCGATTCATCGGGATCGGTCTTTGCAGATCGTTGAGAATATCGTTGACCACTCGTTCCTGAGCATTGGTCAGTTCAAACGGTAGCAGTTTGTGAAAATCGTCGATTAGTTTTCCAGTTGATGCAAGAACGGCACTGGCTTGAGTTTGTCGTTGTTCGTATCGACGTTTGAGCAAACCCAGTTGGAGATAA
The DNA here is from genome assembly GCA_014695195.1 of Cyanobacteria bacterium FACHB-DQ100. Lineage (NCBI taxonomy): Bacteria > Bacillati > Cyanobacteriota > Cyanobacteria bacterium FACHB-DQ100. The sequence continues at coordinate 109,026 of JACJNW010000022.1, forward strand.
AAGAATTCATCAAAGACTAACCGACGACGCGCCAACTCCAGCGCATCAGAATCAGCGGGAAAGTGAATATTTGCGATCGCCTCTTGAATTCCAGTCAAGTTATATTCAGTTAACAGTCCTTTGGGGATCGGTTCATGCAAATTCACGATCGCAGGCAGAGAAGCCGTCACCGCTCGACGCACTAAATCGGCTCCAACTCCTTCGGTTAGGGGATAAACCGGAACAATCCGCCCCACCGTCGGAGAAGTGAGGGAATCTCCAGAATCATCGAGCACTTCGATATCGGGGTCTTCGAGACTGACTCCGAATTTTGTTTGCTTGACTAATCCGGAGGCTGCGATCGAGGCTCCTTTTGGATAAAGCCGTTTTTGCTGTTCTTGCCATCCACGGCTGGCGAACCGACTGCCCATATAAAAGCGGCTAATCTTCATCTGTCCGCTTGAGTCTTGAATCGTCAACTCTAAAATCGTAAGTTTGCTGTTTCGCGGACTGGTGAAGCAGTTGCAGTTTTTGACCGTAGCAACGATCGTCACCGTTTCCCCGACTTCAAGTTCGCGGATATGCACTTGGCGGGCGTAGTCGATGTAGTCGCGTGGGTAGTAGTACAAGACATCCCGAACATAATAGAGTCCGAGTTTGGCAAGTTTTTCAGCGCTTTTCGAGCCAATCCCGGCGAGATAAGTCACCGCTTGCGTCAGCGGAATATCGCGAGTCGGGGTTTCTGGAGTGGGAGCAACAGAAACCACAGCAGGACGCGGAGCAGCTTTCTTTTCCTCAGTTTTAGGTGCCAACTTTTCGGCTACCTTCTCTTCAAATTTTTTAACTTGGTAAAGAAAGCGACGAGTCTCAGCGACGAGATGCTGACGCTGTGAGAATTCAAGTTCTGGATATTTGGCGTATTGACTCGCGATCGAGCGACACCGTTCTTTTTCCGATTTGGGCAGTTCGTTAGTCGATTCGCTCAGAATCAGATGCAAAAATTCGCTGAAGCGGTACTGGTTCCCCTCCAGATCATTAAATCCGCGATCGGCTTCCACCGATAGCGCCTTTTGTAACCGTACCAAATCCATAAAACTCAGTCAGGTGAAGCGATCTCACCCGTTTTTCTTGATGAAGTCTAGCAAAATTCGCTGATGAATTGCGCCGAGCGGTCGAATCTGGCTTGCTCGATCGCTAAATCGCTCCCCTTGCTCAATTTGCGAGCGCGTAAATAATCCCAAATCCCACCCTTCTAATAAAGTAAGTTCATTGATCCCCACCGTCAGAGGAGCCGCAAAAACATGACGAAGGGCGCGATCGTCTTCGTAAACGCCAAATTTGACCGCATTCGGCGGTGAATAGCAAATTTCCTCTTGTAGCTCACGCACCAATGCGACCTCCGGAGATTCATCTGCTTCGATATGCCCACCGAATAAGCCCCAATGCCCCGGATACGCAATGTTTGGAACGTTATCGCGCAACTGTAAGAGAAACTGATCCTGCTGATAGAGGATTGCAATTGCGACTTCTGGCTTCATTGCTGCTCAATGTAAAGGGCGCTTTGATCCTGTCCAGCTAAATCGATTTTCTGCAAGCGTACCTTGCCTTGAACGCTCACTTGGCTTCCTGTTGCGGGAACTAGCTGACCGGTCACAATCCAAATGCTTCCAGTATCGTCTTGCACTTCATACGCCCGCTGCCCGCCCATTAACGGCGCTTGCGCTTTGATCTTGCCTTCAACCTGCACCGTACGATCGCGCTTTGAACCCAGATCGCGCACCTTCACCCGCTCCCCAGCCTGCACCAGCGACAGCACGTTATTTGAGGCCACAGGTAAATCCGGAGAAGCACTACAGCCGATCGCGAAACACGACAACCCCAACCCAACTGCCACTAACCCAACGTTTGAGAACCGCATACCTTTAGCCTCAGCACATCGTCAAAATCCGTTGCAGTTCACGCAACACGGCGCGAATCTGCCAAACTATAAAAGTCAATCTTCAAGAATGCAAAAGATTGCGCCCAACAACCGGAAAAATTCATCAATCTTGGTTCACATTTTGAACGATCTTTTCCGGTTTGGCTGACTAAATTTTGCATCGAATTAGTTCCTATGTCTTCGATCGCCCAACTCCTCGACGGAAAAGCGCTTGCCCAGAAAATGCAAGCCGCACTAACCGAAAAAGTTCAAGCCCTGACTGCTAAAAATGGTCGCCCTCCCGGTCTCGCTGTCCTGATGGTCGGGGACAATCCAGCCAGCGCAGCTTATGTCCGCAACAAAGAGAAAGCTTGCGCCGCCGTTGGCATCGCCTCTTACGGCAAACATTTTTCCACCGAAACCACCCAAGCCGAACTTGCTGAGACGATCGCTCAATTAAACGAAGACGATCGCGTCGATGGCATTCTCGTGCAGCTCCCCTTACCGGAGCACCTAGATAGCGTTGCACTTTTAAACCAAATTCATCCCGATAAAGACGCAGACGGCTTACACCCGACCAATTTAGGGCGCTTAGTCCGAACAGAACCCGGATTGAGAAGCTGTACGCCCTACGGTGTGATGCGACTTTTAGAAGAATACAAGCTTGATCCCAGCGGAAAAAAAGCCGTCGTCGTCGGCCGCAGTATCCTTGTCGGCAAGCCGATCGCGCTGATGCTGCTCGATGCCAATGCCACGGTGACGATCGCTCACTCTCGCACCCCTGATCTCGCAGAAGTCACCCGCAGCGCCGATATTCTCGTTGCCGCCGTGGGCCGTCCGAATTTAATCACAGCAGACATGGTAAAACCTGGCGCGATCGTGGTGGATGTTGGAATTAACCGAATCACCGATGACACGGGAAAAAGTCGCCTCGTCGGAGATGTAGATTTTAATGCCGTCCAGTCGGTTGCGAGCTACCTTACCCCCGTTCCCGGTGGAGTTGGTGCGATGACTGTGACCATGCTGTTGCACAATACAGTATGGAGCTATGAACAACGCTTCCAACATTAAGCTAACTTTACAAGAATCGCGTAGTGGAAACGAAGGAGGATATCGGAATGGTCGTGACAGGACAAACGCACTCAAATCAAGCCTCCCAATTTGATTTGAAAGGCTATCTCGCGGTAAGACAGCAGCAAGTTGAAACCGCCCTCGATCGAGCATTTCCGGTGGTCTATCCCGACAAAATCTATGAAGCGATGCGCTATTCGCTCTTCGCAGGCGGGAAAAGATTGCGTCCGGTGCTTTGTCTTGCCACCTGTGATCTGCTCGGCGGTACGACTGACATGGCAATGCCGACCGCCTGCGCTCTGGAAATGATTCACACAATGTCGCTAATCCATGATGATCTGCCCGCAATGGATAACGACGATTACCGACGCGGGAAACTCACCAATCACAAGGTCTTTGGGGAAGCAGTAGCGATTCTTGCCGGAGATGGCTTGTTAGCGTATGCGTTTGAACATATTGTTGAGGAAACGAAAAATGTACCGAGCGATCGCCTGATCAAAGTAGTGTCTCGTTTGGGTCGGGCAGTCGGAGCCGCTGGGCTGGTTGGCGGTCAAGTCGTGGATCTTGACTGCGAAGGCAAGAAAGATGTCAGTCTCGATACGCTGAATTTCATTCACACCCACAAAACAGCGGCACTGCTTGAAGCTTCGGTCGTGAGCGGTGGCATTCTGGCGGGTGGTTCAGATTCAGATATTCAGCGATTGTCGCGCTACGCTCAGGCGATCGGACTGGCATTCCAAATTGTCGATGACTTACTCGATATCACCTCCACGCAAGAAGAACTCGGCAAGAGTATCGGCAAGGATATGAATGTTGAGAAAGCTACCTATCCGCGCCTTCTAGGAATGGAAGAATCGCGCCGTCAAGCGGAACAACTGGTCGAAAGCGCGAAAGCCGAAGTCGCGGGATTTGGTGAAGTGGCATTCCCGTTAATGGCGATCGCAGAATACATTACCGCCCGCAAAAACTAAATGGAAAGTAGGGAGTAGAGAATGTTCTACCCCCTACTCCCTATCCCCTACTCCCCACCTACCTCTCTACCTCATAAACGAATGCAGGACTTTGGTCACATTATCGATAACAGAGTGCTGCTCCTAGCCCTCATCGCCTGTTTGATTGCCCAAGCCACGAAGCTAGTGGTTGAATTGATTGTGCATCGCAAAGTCAATTTTCGCGTTCTTGTCGAGACAGGCGGAATGCCCAGTTCCCATTCGGCACTGGTGACTGCACTAGCAACTGGAGTCGGCATCACTGACGGTTGGGACAGCACCCAATTTGCGATCGCCACAGTAGTTGCCTTTATTGTTATGTACGATTCCCAAGGCGTTCGGCAAGCAGCAGGCAAGCAAGCGAAAATTTTGAACCAAATTATCGATGAGTTTTTTACAGGCGATCATCATTTCAACGAAGCTCGCTTAAAAGAATTGCTCGGACATACCCCAGTTCAGGTGATCGTCGGCTCATTATTAGGAGTTGTGGTTTGTGTGGCGGGAGATTGGTGGCTGGGCGGCAATTGGCGATCTCTGTTTGGGCAGATTGCAGGCGTTCATTAGTCTTTAGACTCAGGCTGACTGATATCTTCTGCGTTAACCCCAGAAAAGCGTTTATATCAATCCATGTCTCAGTCGATCGTCTACTCCGAAGACCGTGAAGTTCAACCGCAGCATTGCGATGTGCAAAATCACTTGAACAATGTGGTTTACGTACAATGGATTCAGGACATTGCGATCGCTGCTTATCGGTCTAAGGGCTATTCCCGCGAATTCGATGAGAACAATCACATCATCTGGTTTGTTCGGCGGCACGAAATTGACTATTTATCGCCTGCATTTGTGGGAGATGTCGTTCGATTAACGACTTGGGTGGAGGGTGGTACGCTATCGACCTTTTTCCGACGAGTTGAATTTGTGCGGGTTTCAGATCAAAAAGCGCTGTGTCGATCGCTCACCGAGTGGTGCTACTTTGATGCCAAACGCAACCGACCTGCGAAAATTCCAAGCGAAATCAAAGCTGTTTTTCTTCCAGAATATTGACCTCTTCCGAACCGCTTCTCTCGATCGTGCAAAACTTGCTATCTGTCTGTTGAAGAGTTAGGTGCGGTGATGATGGATAACATTGAAGGCTTCATCGTCCGAAGGTTCCTGAAAATACTTCGTAATCGCATCAAACTCAGTCTCACTCGTAAACGCTGAACCCTCAGGAAGTTCCTTGCTCCGCTCCCGTAACTGTCGCTTGCACAACTCGTCCGGCACATCGACGTAATGTAACTCATGATTGGCATTCGCAGCTTCAAACAACTCTCGAAACCAAGCCCGCTGCGTTCTCGTGTTACCAGGAAAGTCAAGCACAACCGATAAACCCTGTGAGAGCAGAGCAGAAATATGCCCTGTAAGCACGCTTCGTAGCCTGGATGAATATTTCACGAAACCAGGAATGTCTGTTATTTCGCCTGGAAACAACTGATCCAGCCACTCATCCTGCACCATCAGAACGGCATTCTCTCGCCGCGCGATCTCCTTTGCAAGGGTAGATTTTCCCGCCGCCATCTTTCCACAAAAGAAGAAAAGCTTTCCTGACTGCTCCATGTCCTTTGCCTCCTAAAACGTTTTACTGACCACTCATTCCAGGGTTAGTTTGAACCACCGGCGTGAGCAATGTCACTCGATCACTCCTCACCAGCATCGCCGCAAATCCGCGATCGTTTAATCGCCGCAAAATTGCAGCCGCAGTCGCACGATCGTTGGTATGGATCGCTAGGAGATAAGGACGCTGCTCAAAGGAAGCCAGCCCAATATTTCGATTCAACACTCGTTGAATTTGTGCAGCAACTTCAGGACGATTATTGTGATCGACAATCACAGCAAAACCCCCGCGCAAGCGTTGTGGATTAAAGGCTTGAGCAGGGGTTACGTCAGGTTGATCGACTTGTTGCGATCGGGGCGCTTCGGCTTGAGCAGCGATCGCCGCTCCGGGGGGAACTGCCACGAATGCTCTAACGCGAACTGTGTCATTGAGATAATTGACCCAAGATTGTGCCGTATCCGCATCTCGGTAGCCGCCAACTCGCGTAACGGTCTGACCGAGATAACTACAAACGGAGACTTCGGCAGTGCGAGAGACGACGCTACGAACACGGGCTTGGGATTCCGAAGTTGGGGTCACAATCAGAAGCAGGAATTCGTTCGATCGTGGCGCTCGGCAATTCGGGAGTTGGGCTTGAGCAGAAGAAATTCCGGTCAGCGTTAAAGCAAGTCCAGCGAGTCCTGTAAGAACCGATTGAAGCGTCGTCTGAGGCATAGAAGTTTAGGAACTAGGAAACAGGTTCCAGAGATCCAAGCGGGTTCGGAATCGCGTCCGACTGCTGGTACTCTCCGGTGATGACATATTCTAGACGCAGCTTCAGCCAAGTAATAAATTGTTTGTTGCTGGAGACGATCGCGACGCAAGGGCGCGGACATTTTGCTTTGATTTCTGCCATTTCTGGCGCTTCTAAGAAAGCAGGTTCTTTGATTACCCAGAAATCAATTTCCCTTTTCTTTTCTTCGTAGTCGCGATAGCGTTCCCGAAGAACCTCGTCCATCGGTTCTTCTTCCAGCAAAAATTTCTGGCTTGCCAAAACGTAGTAGTAAGTTGTCATGGGGTCTTCCTATTTGATCAGTCTTTGAGTGAAAAATCCGGAGCGTTAGAGTTCGCCGCGAATGGCTTGTTTCATTTCTCGCACTGCTCGTTCAAGTCCAACGAGAACGGCGCGACTAATGATCGTATGTCCAATATTCAATTCTTCCATGCCAGGGAGTCGTGCGATCGGATGAACATTCCAATAGGTCAAGCCGTGTCCAGCGTTGATGCGGAGTCCAGCAGCGAGCGCAATTTCACAGCCCTGCGCCAGAATTTCTAATTCTTTGGCTTGTCCTTCTTCGGAATATGATCCGGCATACTGTCCGGTGTGCAGTTCGATGAATTTTGCACCCGCTGCGGCAGAAGCATCGATTTGTTCCGGGTCAGCATCGATAAACAAACTTACAGGAATTCCGGCAGATTGCAGCGTACTCACGACTTCGGTCATGCGATCGAGCGCGCCTACAATATCGAGTCCGCCTTCAGTGGTAACTTCCTCGCGCTTTTCGGGAACGAGCGTGACGTAATCGGGTTTGAGATCGAGCGCGATCGACACCATTTCATCGGTCGCTGCCATTTCCAGGTTTAGATGTGTCCGCACGGTTTGCCGCAGCAATCGGACATCATGATCCTGAATATGGCGGCGATCTTCGCGCAGGTGAACGGTAATGCCATCGGCTCCAGCGAGTTCAGCGAGAACCGCAGCAGCGACGGGATCAGGTTCGATCGTGCGTCGGGCTTGGCGGATGGTTGCGATGTGGTCAATATTGACACCAAGAGTAGGCAAGGTCTTGTTCCCAAAGCTTCAGCCAATCATTTTACCGTGTTCGTTTGAGGTTCTGCGTTTAGACAGAGACCGAAGCGATCGAGAATGCGTAATCTGAGAGCAAGTTGCAATTCTTAATTCGTTCGATTAAAAATCGTTTCCGAACGTAAAGAGCTTCATTAAGATTCTCTTAATGAAAGCAAATAATTTACTCACCACAGAACCTTGTCATGCTTAATCCTGCTTTCATTCTGCGGCGGCTCTCGACGATTCTCGCCGTTGCCATCCTTACCCTGACGCTAGTTGGTGTCACTTCTGGAATCTTGCTTGCGTTCTACTACGTCCCGACAGCGGGTGGAGCATACGACTCGCTGCAACAGATTGATCAAAACGTGCCTTACGGTTGGTTAGTTCATACCCTGCACAACTTGGCGGGTAACTTTGTCATCGGGTTGGGTCTAGTGCAGATTGTGGTGATGTTTCTGGGTGAGCGATTCCGTCGCAGTTGGTTGACGGCTTGGATTAGCGGCATTCTATTTACCTTGAGCGCGATCGGTTTAAGCTGGACGGCGATGATTCTCAACTGGAATCAAATCGGCTTCTGGCGGCTGAAGATTGAATTGGGCACGATCGAAGCGATTCCCTTTATTGGTGCAACGTTGCGCGACATCATCACAGGTGGAGCAGTGGGAGGGCTGACGGTGGCTCATTTGTATACGCTGCACAGCTACGTCGTTTCGTTGGCTGCGGTTGGCTTGTCGATCGTGCATTTAGGTGGACTGCTGTTTCAGGAGAAAGAACTGCAAGCCGAGCGCATGGCTGCACCTGTGGCAAAACCTGTTCCGCCAGTTCAGATCGAGCAATCTCAAATCGAGCCGCCTGCAATGGCAGATTCAGAAGCTCAATTTCCAGCGTAAAAACCGTTTAATCATTTAACTCTCGGTTACGATCGATCTGCATTTTCCTTAGAAGCCTCCTCATGTGGCTATCGAGATTTAGACTGAGTGCGGTTTCACCCAAGCAGCTTGCGGTATTTGAAGCCTGTTTAATTGGATTAGTATCGGGACTCGCAGCGGTTGCCCTGAAGCGCGGGGTCGGTTGGCTGGGTCAAGAGCGACTTCAAATCGCGACGGTTCACCCTGCTTGGATTGTGCTGCCTGCGATCGGGACTGTAGCGGGACTGTTAGCAGGTAGCATTATTGAGCGGCTGGCACCGGAAGCCGCAGGCAGCGGCATTCCGCAAGTGAAAGCGGCTTTGGGGGGGGTGACGAGTGCGCTCAATCTGCGAGTTGCGATCGCAAAACTTGCGACCACCTTGCTTGCCCTGGGATCAGGATTAAGCATCGGGCGGCAAGGGCCTACGGTTCAGATCGGAGCCGCGATCGCGGCTCAGTTGAGCGATTGGGTTCCGACTTCTCCGATTCATCGGCGGCAGTTGATTGCAGCAGGAGCGGCGGCGGGATTAGCAGCCGGATTTAACGCGCCGATCGCAGGCGTTTTATTTGTCGTTGAAGAACTGTTACAGGATGTTTCTGGCTTGACGTTGGGAACGGCAATTTTGGCATCGTTTGTCGGTGCCGTGGTGTCGCGTCTGTTGGGAGGAGACGGACTAAACGGCAGAACAAACTCGTTGGAGATTATGACGAGTTTTAACCTGGAGGCGATTCCGGTCTTTTTAATCGTCGGCATTGCATCAGGCTTGCTTGGCTCTCTGTTCGTGCGGGGAGTTTTGTTCAGTCTGAAATTTAATAACAAAGTGATGAAGTGGAGTTTGCCCCTGCGGATTGCCTTTGCCGGGGGAGTTTCAGGAGCTGCGATCGCAATTCTTCCCGATGCGCTGCGGGGAAATGCGAGCTTACAAGAAGTTTGGATTACCAGTGAGTTTGGCTGGCGGATTACGGCAGTTATTTTCATTACGAAGTTTGTCTTAACCCTGGTGGCATTTGGGTCTGGTGCGCCGGGGGGATTGTTCGCTCCTTCGTTGATTTTGGGTTCAGCGTTAGGGTATCTCATTAGCTTTGCGGCTCAAAGTATTGAAAATGCGGGAGTTCCATTGGGGTTAGATCTGAGTGGGTCGCTCACGACTACGGCAGCACTCACTGGAATGGGGGCATTTTTTAGTGCAGTGACTCGTGGCCCGATTACCGCGATCGTCATCGTATTCGAGATGACCACAGACTTTAACATCGTGCTGCCGCTGATGATCGGGTCTGTGACGGCTTATTTAGTGGCAGAGAGTTTGTTTAGCGGATCGATCTATAAGCATCTACTCGCATCCAGAGGCATTCATCTGCAATCGAATCCAGACTTGGAAACGCGGCTGGCTGGCTTGACTGCTGCGGATTTGATGCAGCCACGAGTCGAAACTCTATCCAGTGAGATGAGATTGGATGAAGCGATTCAAGCGTTTTCACGATCGCATCATCGCGGCTTTCCGGTGATTGATAACGGCAGGTTAGTGGGAATTGTCACACAGACAGACTTAGGGCACATTGCAGAACGGCAGCTACAACATAGCCAGCCGCTCAGCGAAATTATGACTCCCCGCCCGGTCGCAGTCCATCCAGATGATCCACTCAGCCAGGTTTTGTATTTATTAAACCGCTATAAGATTAGTCGATTGCCCGTGGTGGATCGTCGGAAGTTAGTCGGAATTATCACAAGAGCAGACATTATTCGAGCGGAATCCGACAAACTCAGCGACACCGCAAAAGTCGGGCCGCGATCGGAGCCGTCGTTTGTGGTGTATCAAACTCGTGCCCCCGAAACCGGGAAAGGTCGGGTGCTAGTACCAATTGCCAATCCTCGAACTGCCGGACGACTCCTCCAGATGGCAGCAGCGATCGCGCACGAGCGCGACTATGAACTGGAATGTTTACAGGTGATTCCGATCGCCCGCCATCGCACTCCTGCTGAAACTGGGGTTTCAACCACAATCAGCCGTAAACTTTTAAAGCAAGCCGTCTACTTAGGCAAGCAATGGAATATTTCAGTGCATACTCAAGTGCGGGTGACGCATGACATTGCTCAAGCCATCCTAGAGACGATTAAGGAACGGCACATTGATCTGATGATTATGGGCTGGAACGGCGAAACTTCTACATCCGGTCGAATTTTTGGCAGCATTGTCGATACGATGATTCGGCAAGCAAGCTGTGATGTTGTACTCGTGAAACTTGGGACTGATAAAGGGATGGCGCTCGATCGCTGGCTAGTTCCCACAGCAGGCGGTCCTAATTCCCGGCAAGCAATTCGGCTGATGCCCGCCTTGGCGCAACTCTCTAAGGCTCCAGAAGTTTGTCTGTGTCAGATACATCAGCCGCAGCGTGATCTTCCTGATCCAACTCCACTGAATGAAGCGATGCGATTTTTAAACGCACGTCTCGCCTGTCCGGTTGCTCTCAAGCCTGTTTGCGCCGATTCAGTGTCCGATGCGGTGATTGATTTGGCGCAGCAGGGTCAGTGTGATGTGATTGTGTTAGGGGCGACCCGTGAAGGGTTTCTACAACAGGTGATTCAGGGCAATATTCCAGAAGCAATTGCGCGGGGCTGTAACTGTACCGTAGTTCTGATGCGGGGCGCGATCGGGTGACGTTAAAAATTCCTGCAATTCCTACGGGATTTAGCAATTCTTGATAATTTGATGTGGTTTGGAATACATTTTACAATCGCCCGAATTCGCAATAATGCGATCGTCAGAACCCGATTCGGCTTCGCTCCCACACCTCACCTTTCTGTTTTGGTTTGTACAAAATATGACACAGTATTGGCTTTCTAGATTTCTCCAACAAGCTGGATTCGCAATCGCATTAGGCTCGATCGTGGGAGCCTGTGGTACAGGCGGCACCTCCAATCAAAATCAAACGGCAGCTTCTCCCAATGCAGCGGGTGGTGGCGATTATGTGATCGGGATGGTGTTAGTCGGACCAAAGAACGACGCTGGATGGAATCAAGCACATTTTGAAGGGATTGAAGGCGCGATCAAAAACGTGCCTGGAACGAAGTTGGAATTCGTCGATAAGGTGAATCCTGCCGACCGTCCCAACGTCAAAGGTTCTCAGGTTGCGGATGACCTAATTGCAAAAGGCGCAAAGCTTGTGATCTTTAACTCGGATGACTTTAAAGACGACGCACTCGAAACTGCGAAAAAGCATTCCGACGTGAAAGTAATTCACGCTTCTGGTGACTATGCTTGGAAAGAAGGGCAAAACTTTAAAAGTCAAGCGAACCTGACCAATATCATGGGACGGATGGAATACGGAAAAATGCTGGCAGGCTGTGCAGCGGCGTTGGGCACAGAAACCGGAAAGATCGGCTATTTAGGCCCATTGATCAATGACGAAACTCGGCGCTACACTTCTGGGGCGTTCCTGGGTGCAAAATACTGCTGGGAGAACTATCGTAAAAAACCCGCTGCGGATTTGGATTTCAAAGTCACCTGGATTGGATTTTGGTTCAACATTCCTGGCAAGACGCTTGACCCGACCAAAGTTGCAGATGACTACTACAACGGTGGCTATGATGTGGTGATGAGCGGCATTGATACGCCAGAAGCAGCCGTACAGGGCAAGAAGGCAGCAGAGGCAGGTAAAAAAGTGAAGTATGTTCACTATGACCTGGAAACAGGCTGTTCGCTGGCTCCGAATATTTGTCTGGGGGTGCCGTTCTATCGCTGGTCGCTGCCCTACACAGATGCGCTGAAAAAAGCAAAATCTGGCAACTATCCGAGCGAGTTTGTTTGGTCGGGGCCTGACTACCAAAACCTCTCTGCACCTTCAAGTGGAATGATTGGTTTCAACGTGGGGCAAGCCCTCGGAGACAATAAGAAGTTTCTCGATGAGTTTGCTAAGGGTATGGCAGACGGCAGTATCAATCTGTACAAAGGCCCGATTAAATTCCAGGATGGCTCAGATTTTGTCAAAGCTGGCGCCACAGCAACGGAGCAGCAAATCTGGTACATGCCGCAGTTGTTAGCGGGAATGGAAGGCCCAAGTAAATAAAGCGGTTCGTGTAGAGTGAATTTTCTGAGGGTGAGGAGTGGCGTTTCGCAAGAGAAGCAAAACTACTTCACCCTTTACTCCCCATCCCCTACTCCCCACCTTTTTACTGCTGTGTGAATAGCTTATGAAAATCGAACTTCAACAGATAACAAAGCGGTTTGGACAAGTTTTAGCAAATGATCAGGTGTCGATGACTGTGGAGGCTGGAAGCATTCATGGTCTATTGGGTGAAAACGGAGCAGGGAAAAGCACGATCGTTAAGGTTCTGAGCGGCTTTATCAGTCGAGATTCCGGAACAGTTTTATTCGACGGCAAACCCGCAAGCGTAAAAACTCCAGCAGATGCGATTCGATCGGGCGTGGGAATGCTGCACCAAGATCCGCTAGATTTCCCGCCGTTGACGGTGCTGGATAATTTTATGGTCGGTCGGGGTGAGGTGCTATCGAAGGGGATTTTTTCAGGACTGAAGTTTGTGAATCCCGATCGCGCTCGTCAAGAATTTCTGCGTCTCACCGAAACCTTTAACTTTTCGCTCAGTCCCAACAGCCGTGTTTCTGATCTCACCGTCGGAGAGCGGCAACAGCTTGAAATTATTCGGCTACTCTCGCTCGGCGTGAAGACGTTGATTCTGGATGAGCCGACCACTGGGATCTCTGCGGATCAAAAAATAGCCTTGTTCAATGCGGCAAGACAGCTTGCTTCAGAAGGAAAATCAGTCATTTTTGTGTCGCACAAGCTCGAAGATGTGGAGGAACTGTGCGATCGTGTCACCGTTATGCGAGCCGGAAAAGTGGTCGGCAATGTTCAGGTTCCTTGTCCTGATTCAGTGCTGATTGATCTCATCTTTGGTAAAGAGCTTGCGCTGCCGATGAAACCTGTGACCCGGCAACCTGAACCGATGTTGGAATTGCACAATGTCTTGATCAGAGACGATCGCCTAATGCTGAAAATGGGTAACTTCACTGCCTATAAAGGGGAAGTGATTGGACTTGCAGGACTCGAAGGCAGTGGACAGCAATTATTGTTACTACTCTGTGCGGGATTGATCCGAGCCGCGACGGGAACTGTGGCTGTCGATCAGGTCGATATGACCCAAAAGCCTTATGCAATGTATCTTAAGCATGGAATTGGTTATTCTCCCGCCGATCGACTGAAAGATGGATTGATTCGAGGTCTGTCGATTCACGAGCATGTGATTTTGCGGAGTCAATCGCGGCGATTGATGATCGATTGGAAAGGGACTCATCAGCAAGCAATCGACGCGATCGCAACCTTCAACATTCGGGGTAAACCGCACTCCTATGTCGAACGGCTTTCGGGTGGAAATCAACAAAGAACCCAGCTTGCATTGTTACCTGTGCCGTTGAATCTATTGTTAATGGAGCATCCCACACGCGGACTCGATATTGAATCGACGCTGTGGGTGTGGAAGCAATTGATTGCGAGATGTGAGACGGGGACAACCATCTTATTTATGTCTTCGGACTTGGATGAGATTATGCAGTATAGCGATCGAGTTTTAGTTTTTAGTGGAGGTCAGGTGTCTGCACCGATTGAAGCCTCAAAACTAACCGCTGAAAAGCTCGGACAGATGATCGGGGGTCGATTTGTTGAAGTAGAACCTGCAAGTATTTAGGAACCATGACACTAAACCGAACGCTTACTTATCAAATTGGCGCGATCGTGATGGCGCTTGTGGTGACGATGATCATCATTTTGCTTGCAGGAGCATCGCCGATCGCAGTATTTACTGAGATTGTTTCGGGTGCATTTGGCACACCCGGGCAGTTTGCGCGAGTGATTGCAACCTTAGCACCCCTATTGATTATTTCCTGTGGACTGCTGTTTACCTTTACTGCTGGATTGTACAACTTAGGGATTGAAGGACAAATCGCGTTTGGCGGCATTGCCACAACGTTTATGCTGCGGCTGACACAAGATAGCTTTCCGCCGGCGATCGCCCTGACTTTAGCAATTTTGGCGGGTGGAGTCGGTGGAATGCTCTGGGGAGTGTTTGCAGGCGTTCTAAATATCTATGGACGGATCAACGAAATCTTTGCAGGATTGGGGTTGAACTTTCTTGCCGATGGCTTGGCGCTGTATTTGGTGTTTGGCCCTTGGAAGCGTCCGGGGGTAGCTTCAATGAGTGGAACGGAACAATTTCCAGAATCATTATGGCTGCCAACTTTTGGAAATACGGATGCAAGCCCGATCGCTCTGTTGATTGCACTGTTGGCGATCGCGACGACGATCGTCGTTCTTGGTAGAACACGCTTTGGTTTGAAGCTTCGAGCGGTCGGACAAAATCTTCGCGCCTCTTATGTGTTGGGCATTCCCTCGGTGCGTCAGCTTCTAAGTTCATTTGCAATCTGTGGAGCCTTTGCCGGGATCGCCGGGGCGCTGCAAGTGGTGGCAGTGTTTCACCGATTGATTCCGAACATTTCGAGTGGATTGGGATTTCTGGCGCTGTTGGTGACGCTGCTCACGGGAATGAATGCTTGGTTATTGTTGCCGATCGCGTTCTTCTTTAGTGCGCTGAATATTGGAAGTTTGCAGCTTCCATTGGATCTGAATTTAGAATCCTCATTGGCAGGTGTAATTCAAGGAACCCTAGTGCTGTTTGTGATTTTGGGTAAGGGCTTGAGCGAGTGGAAGCGCGGGACGGTAGCCCGATGATCTGCCGTAATATTGCATTTTGCCAAATTACTAACAGAAAAGCGCGATCGCTAGATTGAAACGATCGCACTCTACCTTGCTAAGCTGATTAACAATTCCGCAATCGAGTTAAAGCAACGACTAGACTGTCTACTGAAGCTCGAACCGTTGAAGGAGAATGATTCGAGTTGACGATAATGCTAAAGACGATCGGCGAATAGTTCGGCGGGGTCACATAGCCCGAAAGCGCTACCACACCCGAAATGGTTCCAGTTTTGGCAAACACAATTCCTTGTGCTGGGGTATTCCGAAATCGATTGCTTAAGGTTCCACTCACGCCACCAACGGGGAGCGATCGTCGAAATACATCCACATCGGGTCGTTGCGCCATTGCTTGCAAGGTCTGTACCAATGCTTCAGCACTGGCGCGATTGCGACCGGCAAGCCCGGAACCATCGACCATACTGAACCGATTCGGATTTACGCCTAGCTCGGTCAGAATCGATCGTACTGCCGCGACTCCGCTGGCTGTGGAGTCTGAACTATTTGGGTCTTGCAACCGTCCCAGTGTCTTCAACAGCGCTTCTGCATAAGCATTATCGCTGTCTTGATTGGTTGTAAAGATTAAACGCGATAGGGGAGGAGAAATCACCGATGCGAGTTCAACTTCTCCGGGGGGTGCGGGTGTCCGTTTTACCAGCGTTGAACTTTTAACTTGAACGCCTGCACCCGCTAATCGTTGGCGAAACTCACCCACAAAATAATTACCCGGATTGGAAACCGCACCCTCACCGATCACATTTTGATTCAACATTAGGCTATTGACTGGAGGGGCATATGCTTCCCCGCGATCGTCTGCATCCCAAAAAAGATTGTAGTCGGCTCCCCGAAAAATGGTATCGTCTCCGATCAACTGTTGCACCTGACGAATCCCGCGCTGACGTAATTGTTGGGTGAGTGAATTGAGTTGCGCGGTTCCGAAGCTTGGATCACCTTGACCAATCACCCGCAGCGTTAATAGATCGGGACTATTGGTATTGCCAAAAACCGGAGTGCGAATTTGATGCTGTGCGCCTAATTTTGCGAGGGCTGCTGCGGTTGTAAAAATCTTGTTGTTAGACGCGGGAACCAATTGCGTAAACGGATTACGAGCATAAAGATTCTGGCGCGTACCGCGTGGTGCTTGGGTCTGCACCAACACACCCCAGTTGGCAGTTAAGCGATTAATAATTCCGTCTAAGGTTCCACCAAGTTGCGCTGGACAGATGCCCCCGTTGACCGGAGCCTGAACTGGGCGCGTCGGTGCTGGAGTTTGAGGCGGTTGAGGGAGCGGCGAGGGCTGTGTGGAAGGCGGAAATAGGGGAGCTTGAGCGCGGACAGGTGCGGTTAAACTTTCCAGTGAGACAGACAGAGCAAGCGTTGCACAAAACATTCCGTGAGACAACAGCGCGAACTTCATAGAGGGCAGTCCCGGGTAACATTTCCATCGGCATTGACTAGAACGCCGAGGAATTTGTTGCACGATCGATCCGCGAGTTAATGTCAGTCCGATTAAATTTTTGCTTCGTTGTTAGCGGATGTGTGCCCCCTAAATCCCCCACTCGTGGGGGATTTAGAAAAAAGATGTTCCCCAAAAGCGAAGGATTCCTTCACCTTCAAAGTCCCCCAGAATGGGGGATTTAGGGGGCAATCCGAGGATATAAACGCAGCAAAGACCATTTTGCTGAACTCACATCATTGAATAACTGCGATCGATCGTGCAATAAATCGCTGCCATTATACGCTCATCGCCAGCATTTTCTCGATCGGTTGTAAAGCGGCAATCCGAGTCGATTCTGGCAAGGTGATTTCAGGCGTTTTGTGTTTCATTGCTAGGTAAAGTTTTTCCAGCGTGTTTAGCCGCATATGGGGGCATTCGTTACACGCACAGTTGTTGAGCGGGGGAGCCGGAATAAATTGTTTATCCGGTGCAGCTTTCTGCATCTGGTGGATGATGCCGGGCTCAGTCACAACGATAAACGAGGTGCGATCGCTCTTTTGGCAGTATTTCAGCAATGCCGTCGTTGATCCAATGTATTCAGCATGGCGCAGAACCGCTTCTTCACATTCCGGGTGAGCAATCACTTCGGCTTCTGGATATTGCATTTTTAACTGCACCATCTTCTTTTCGGAGAAGGTTTCATGCACCATGCAGCTTCCTTGCCACAGCACCATATCGCGTCCGGTTTGCTCCATCACGTATTTACCGAGGTTGCGATCGGGGGCAAAGATAATCGGCTGATCCGCAGGAATTTGATTGACGATCTTCACTGCATTGGCGCTAGTGCAGATAATGTCGCTCATTGCCTTGATTTCTGCGGTGCAATTTATGTAGGAAATTACCAAATGATCTGAATATTTTGCTTTGAACTGCGCGAATTGATCCGGCGGACAACTATCCGCAAGGGAACAGCCTGCATTGAGATCGGGCAGTAGCACCAACTTATCGGGATTGAGAATCTTGGCGGTTTCTGCCATGAAGTGAACGCCTGCAAACACGATCACATCTGCATCGGTTTGAGCAGCTTGTTGGGAGAGTCCAAGTGAGTCTCCAAGATAATCTGCGGCATCTTGAATGTCTGGATCTTGGTAATAGTGCGCCAAAATCACAGCATTCATTTCGCGTTTGAGTTCCGCGATCGCACCCAATAAGTCACGCGGCAGGGAAGGTTTAGTCGGAGCAACAGTCGTAAACATAGCGCGATCGATCCGGTAGGGAGTTTCAATAATTATAGTCTAAACTACCAAAAATAAAAGTATCTTTATGGCTGAAACTACCAATGTCGATCGGTAAGGCGCGATCGCGCAAAGTGAGGGTGATCGTGGTTGGAGGGTTAGGCGTTTTGACGGAGGCGATTTCGCAGAGATCGACCTCCATCGACCTCAACGAGTCGATCGACAATACCGCGTCAACACACTCACATACAAACTCGTCCCCGGCATCGGGAAATCGGACTCCATTGATTCAATACTGGCGGATGAAAGGTGTTTTTTGCCCAACGATGAGCTATTTCAGTGATCCGATGCACTGTTTTAGTCCACGCGATCGCTGTTTTAGTGATCCGATGCACTATTCCAGTCCACGCGATCGCCGTTTTAGTTCACGCGATCGCTGTTTCAGTTCACCGATGAGCTATTTTAGTTCTCTGATGAGCTATTCCAGTTCACCGATGAGCTGTTTTAGTTCACGCGATCACTGTTTCAGTTCACCGATGAGCTGTTTTTGCTAATCAAGTACCTAGAGTCAGGGGCACTGGTGTTCCGGTTTCGGGGATGCGATCGAACTCAATTCGATACGTGCCAGTAAATCCTGTCCCCATCACATCAAATTCCCAACCGCCCGGAACTTGACGCATCGGAGTCGCATTCCGCATTGGATCATCGCTGGCAAACTCCTCGCTGTTGTATAAATACAGTTCCAATGAAGGCTGTAAAACAGCACGAACATAGTATTGTTTCGCGAACACAATATTGTCAGAAAAACCAACCCCAAAGAGATCGCGCTCACCGACATAAAATTCCAGTCGCATCACCAAATCGGTCTGCGACAAACTCGCTTTCAGGTTGAGATAGCCCTCCCAAATCAGCTTTTGGTCATCTGCCCAAGGCAACGACAAATCCGCATCGCTGAAGTCTCCAGTGCGGAACGGCCCGTAACAGTTTTCAGCCTCTCTACTTTGATGGAACAATTCAAAATCAACCCCTCGCGGCTTCACCGACACCCCGAAGAAAAACTCGCTCTTGCCGAAGAAGTCAAAGCCTCGTTTGACCTGTGCTCGTACTTGGCGCAGCCGAGTTCGCACATCTCCATAAAAGAAGCGGGTCGCAATCTCAAACGATTCCCGCGACGTAATAATCGAATCAAAACCACCATGCGACTTATGAATAAACGTGCGAGGCGCACCGTCGATTTGGGCACAACTCAGTTTGACTAAACCATCACTCCGGTTGAAGTTCATTCCCATTTCACCCGCGATCGGTGAAAGTCGATTCAGCAATGCCGCCGCTTGATTGTTGTAAGC
This sequence comes from Cyanobacteria bacterium FACHB-DQ100, assembly GCA_014695195.1. NCBI lineage: Bacteria > Bacillati > Cyanobacteriota > Cyanobacteria bacterium FACHB-DQ100. Next base: position 128,094 of record JACJNW010000022.1, read on the forward strand.
CCGATAGTTTGTGCCCACCACACAAAGCATACGATCGAGCGGAAAATGTCGCGCAAAGTTCACAGCAGAAGTGGGATTGCTAGGATCAGCTTGGTTGTCTGGGTTGAAATGTTCTAGCTCGTTTGCAGACTCGATCGGCAACCAGCGCAAATCTTTTAGCAGTTGGAATGACACCCCTTTATGCGGCGTTCCGAGCGTCACAATCTTATTAATCGCTTCATCAGCCGCCGTTGCACTGCGTTTTGGATACGTGCGCTGAATCGCTTCCCGTACCACTAAACCACCCATTGAATGCGCGATGATATTGACTTTGGGTTTTGCGCCTTGAGATTTAAGCGCACAGAGCGCCCGAATAAAATCGATTAACCGCACCAGCGCTTCACCGTAAACCGGAAAGGTACGATCGCACAGATCGTAATAGCGAAACACCCACAAACTCTTCCACGGCTCATCCGATCGCAGAAAATGCAGCGCCATGGCTGGATCGATAATGATGCGACCGCTAAAGAAATGCGGATCAAAGACCTTGAGTTCCTCTGGAATCACAGGCGGCGTTGCCATTTGGCTCGGATAGTAGCCGACTACATTGGTGGCATCGTTGTAGCGCCAATCCGATTTGATAAACCGCAAAACCATTCCTTCGTAGATGTAGTTCTCACCCCGTTTCTGTGGATAGACACTGCCATCATTGAATCCCTGATAAGTTAATCGCCGTTCGTCTGCACTATCCCCCGCCGCAAATCCACGAATCATAATGATCGGTAACGGTTGACGAGTTGGATCAGACCACATCACATTAGACATCACAATCAATTTGCCCTCTTCTAACTATGGGGAAAAGCCTGTGATAGTTATGTCTTATCTTGCAGGTTTTGCACCCCTTTAATTCAGAGGGATCTACAAGCAAGGGCGATCGATTACGGATTGTGGCTACAGAGCGATCGAATCGATTCACTCAAGGCAGTGTTTGTCGAGAGATAATTCGCCACCCAGCCACAGGCTGAGGCTGAGGGATGCGTCTTCAAGACCTGCTCAAAGTTCCAGAGTATGACCGTGTGATCGCGGCTTCCGGAGGCTAACAACGTTCCATCCGGATTAAAGGCAACGCTGTGAACGCCATCGGTATGACCGCTCAAGGTTGCGATCAATTCGCCTGTGTTCGTCCAGATTTTGATCGTTTTATCTAAACTGGCTGAAGCGAGTAGGGTTCCATCTGGACTAAACGTCAGACTGTAGATTTGATCTTGATGTCCCAGTAACGTTTTGATTAGGGTGCCATCGAGCTTCCAAAGTTTAATCGTGCGATCGAGTCCACCCGTCGCCAGAATTAAACTCGAGAACGCGATCGCTCTAACTTCCCCATCATGTCCAACGAATGAAGTTAAGAATTTTCCGGTGTCGGCTTGCCAGAGTTTGACGCTGCCATCTAAACTCGAAGACGCGATCGAGCGACCATCGGGACTAAAAGCAACCTTTTGAATCGGCGCGCCGTGGGCAACCCAGGATTTCACAACGCCTCTTCGCAGATTCCAGATTCGCAAGCGTTTATCCTGTCCGGCAATGACAAGAAAAGTGCCGAGCGGATGATAGTCTAAGCTTTGGATCGCACCAATGCTGAGATTTGGGATTGGTTTAATTGCTGTACCATCTAACTTCCAGCGCTCTACTATCCCGTCTAATCCAGTTGCGATAATCTCTTCACCCGTTGGACTAAATTTTGTATCCAATTTCCAACCGCCATCACTCTTCAAATCCCGGATAAAATTACCGCTTTGTGACCAGAGCTTCACCGATCGATCCTTGCTTGCCGACACCAGCCAATTCCCGTCGGGACTAAAAGCAACTTGATTCACATCACTTTGATGTCCTTCGAGGCGCGTCATTAACCCGTTGTTGAGTTGCCAAATTCTGGCAGTTTTATCCGCACTGCCAGTGACGATCGTTTGTCCGCTTGGGTGGTAGGCTGCTGCCCAAATTCCATTTTCGTGTCCTGGCAGCGTTCGCACTAATGTTCCATTGCGCTGCCATAGCTTTAGGGTTTTATCAAATCCAACCGAGGCAAAGGTTTGCTGATGTCGATTCCACATGACGCAATTGACACCATCGCTTTGCGCTTCAATTCTGCGAATCAGGTTTCCCGATCGACTCCATAGCCCGATCGTATCGTCGAGGCTCGCTGAAGCAATTTCGCTTCCGTCTGGACTAAAGGCAACCGATCGCACCGAATCTTCATGCCCCGATAAGGTTTTGATCAAGCGACCTGTGCGCGTCCAGAGTTTGATCGTGCGATCGGCGCTGGCGGTTGCAATCAACTCGCCATCTGGACTAAACGCGACCGCATTTACCCCTTGTTGATGCCCGTTCAGCGTCTGGATGAATTGACCCTGGCGCGACCAGAGTTTCACGGTACGATCGGCGCTGGCAGTTGCGATCGTGCGATTATCGGGACTAAATGCGACTCCATAAACTGTGTCCTCATGTCCGCTCAGCCGCTGTATTTGCCAACCATCATGGCTCCACAACTGCACCATATTATCTGCACCCCCGGTCGCGATCAGTTCCCCATCAGGACTAAACGCGATCGCAAACACACTTCCGGTATGCTGCTTTAGGGTTGTAACCGGAGATCCATCTTTGTGCCAGAGCTTGACGGTTTGATCTTCAGATGCCGTGGCAATAAAATCTCCATCAGGACTAAAGCTCACGGCGCGAATTCCGCCGGTATGACCCGACAGCCGATTCGACTCAGCCGCCGTGTAAACAGCTTGCCCCAACACGCGATCGACTTGGGCCAAAACTTCACGATCCTGAATGTGCGATTCTTGCGCGATTGCACGGGCACGGAGCGCTTCGATCATGGCATCTAATCCATGCCCTAGAGCGTAAAGCAACTCGGAATTGCTGGTCATCGCGATGATGCTGCTCCGAGTTGCCTGCTGATACTGCACAGACGCGATCGACCCCAGCGCGATCGCGATCACTAATACCGCGCTCAGCAACACTAAAAGTTGGCGCTGGAGCTTTGTATTTCTGCGCTCTAGTACCAGTCGTGCCGCGATCACTTGAGCGCGATCGGCTTCAAGATCGCGCAGCGTGGTCTGTTCTTGCAGCGTTTGACTGGCAGAGAGAAAGCGGTAATCGTCGTCACTGAGTTGTTTTCCGATCGACCAGTTTCGCGCATCGATTAGCGCTTGTCCCCGCAACAATCGCGATTCATCTTCATAACCGGAATTTTTCCACTGTGTCAGTGCCTCGGAATACGGACGCAATTTGGCAAATTGTCGATCAATCCAGCTAAGATTAAACACCGCTTCATACACGGGATTCTTAACGCGGAGATATCCGTCCGATCGCTTAACTAATCCAGACAGCAGTAAAGCGATTTGTTCGACGCTGTTATCGATTTCAATACCCTGATGTCGTTGCTGAAATAAAGGATAGTTTTGATCGATATCGAGCTTAGGCGATCGTAGAATTTGCTGATACAACTCCAATAGCCGTCCAATTCGGCCTTGATCAGCGACAATGCGATCGCGAATAGTTTTCAGATGTTCGGGGCGATCTTGCGCTTCCCAATTGTCGATCGCGCGCAGTTGAAACCAATACTCCAGCGTCAGTGGGGAAATCGCGACAGTTTCGCCTGGTTCTGTAGACTGCTCGGAAGCCTCGCGCACTACAATCTCGCAGAACTTCTGAGTCAGAAACGGCTGTCCGCCTGTCCACCTTAGAATCTGGTGCAGCACCAATTCTGGATTTTTCACCACTCGCCTTAAGCCTTCGATCAAAGGAGCTGATTCAGAAAACTGAAATCCTGCAAGCTCGATCGCTCTGCCAATATTAAACGGCGTTCTTTGTTTGTTGCTGATTAGTTCGGCAGGCGTTGTCACTCCAAACAGCGCAAAACTCAACCGTCGAAATGCAGGATTTTCCGATCGCTGGTGATAACAAGAGCGAATCAACGCAAAAAAATCATCAGCGGGAAACTTGAGTGCCAGCACACTATCAATTTCGTCGATTAAAATTGCAACGTTTTGCTGGATCTGCGCGAGCAAAACCGTCTCCAAAAACTGTTCTAACCGCTTCACAAACGTCAAATGCGCGCGATCGCGCCACCACCGCCCAAGCTCAATTTCTAAGTCAAAACTACTGACTAGCGCCGCCGCGATCGAGGCATACCACTGCTCTGCGCTCACCTGCTGCACGCCAATTCCAGTCATATCGATCGTGCAGCACTGTACCCCTGCTTGCCGCAGCCGCTGCATCGATCGCACCCGCAAGCTCGACTTTCCCATCTGCCGCGAATTAAACACATAGCAGAATTCACCCGCAAGCAGCGCTTGATATAGCTCCTCATCGGCTTTGCGCTCGACGTAACACGCCACATCCGGCGGCAAACTGCCCCCCACCTGATAGCGCGAATTCGAGCCTTGAACAGTCACAGTGTCGAAAGTGCTTGCTGAAAGAATTGACGATACAGTTCGCAGCTTGGCGAAATCAGAGAATTCTTCATTCGCACTAACCCTTTGCTCTGAAGCTTAAAGGCTTGAAGTGGTTCCACTTCTACGGGCGCGTCCGAGAACACCACCCGCCTTAATGCTGCCATTAACTCTGGATATTTTTGCAGATCCCACAAAAGATTCCGTAAATGATTCCCATATACGCCATCACTGCTGGTCGATCGCAATAATTCCTCAAGGCTAACGCTCTGAAGGCTCAAGTGATGCAGACCCACCTGCACCAAATAAGGATTGCCGCCCGTTAAGTTCAATAGCGCCTCTGCCGCAGTTTCGAGATCCTCAAACCCATAGCGTTGCGCCAGATCAAGCACCTGTTCTGCATTCAGCGTTGGTAGCTCAACCAGCAACCCCGCATTAAACGGCGATTGATTCAGATGCAGCGGGACATAGACTTCAATCGAGTGAATCAGCACCAGCCGTAGTTTCTGCCAAAGTTCACTTTTCGCATCGCCATAGCGCGATTTTTCATACCATGCCCGCAACATTCCAAAAAAATCAGCCGCGATTTCTGGATGCTCAAACACAGCATCCACTTCATCGAGCGCCAGCACGATCGGCTCGGTAATCTCGGTAAGAATGTAATTTTCAAAGTAGTTGGTGCAGTTGTAGCTGTTGCCAAACAAATCATCCCAGTGGCGATCGAGGTGATTGTGCAAGCCGAAATTTTGCGACACGATCGCGCAGAACCACTGTAAAAATCGCCGCAAATCCGTTAATACAGACGCATCGGCTAGCTGCAAGCTAATAATCGCAGTGTGATAGTGCTGCTCTCTGAGCTGGGTGAGGACTCTCGACACGAGCGAGGTTTTTCCCATTTGCCGAGGCGCTTTGACGCGCACCAAGGCTCCAGGCTGCATCAACGCTTCATAGCACAGCGCTTCGATCGGCGGACGGTAGACGTAAAACGGCGAATCGATCGGCAACTGCCCGTTTGCAAGCAGGCTCTGTCGGTTGAAGGGCGGACTGTCTGCATCAGTATAGTCTTCGGGGCTGAGCCTCAGGTCAAACGCCCGAAAGTAGTTCTCTAAAGTATGTTGATCAACGGCAACCTTGCGGCTCCGCACTCGTGCTAAGGTGTTTGGACTCAATTCCGTTCGTTCGCTTAGCTCTTGGAGTGTGTAAGGCTTACCAGAATGTTGCTGTTGATTGAATCTCGCTTCAGCAGCTTGGAGGCGTTGCCAGCCGCGAGCGCTAAGGATAACTCCTCGTTTGCGCTTCGCGGGCTGGCGTGGAGACGGTGCATTTGACATGGATAGACATTAACCTGACAAATAGAATAGGCTTTGGAAATACACATAAGCAATAACGTGATTTCTAGCTTTTTAAGTAGAATAAAAGATTTTACCGGCAAAAAGCTTGCCGCTGAGTTAATTCAGTGAAAGGACTTCGGACTAGATGATTGGATTCAGTCATCTCTAGCCAGTATAAGTTTGTCTAAAATTCTTGCCGCACAGCAAATTCACAAATTACTTTTTTTGGATTCATTTTAACGACGAAAATCTAAATCATTATGCAAGTTTGCAGTGTAACTTTTGTGTATCCGCAAAATGGCGTGATTTGATACGGCAAATGGATGAATGATGAATCTGAACCAATTTCAGCGAATTAGAGGTGAAGTAGTAAAATAATAAGCGCTCTGGCGCTTGACAGCTGCGCTATTCAGGCTATTTTCCGTAAGCGCCCAAATCGTTTAACTGTTGCTCAATCCCCCGATCGCAGCATTTTCGGCTTAAGTGGTGGACTTAAGTCGTGATCTTCAGTAGCCAATCGGGGTATTCAGAGGCAAACTAAGCAAAGGTAAAGTCTGCATTGCATCCGTATTTTCCCGGTTAAGTAGGATACGCAGTGCTGAGGCTCTTAGAGGTGAGTAAAAAGGCGATTCTGCTTCGATCCAGATAGTAGAAATATTCAAATAGAAAATTACTTAATTCCGACTTAGCTGAAATTAAGTAATCAGGGTGCATGAGGGATGAGGATATGATGTCAACCCTATCTAGAACTTCGAGACAATGTTAATCCGAAACAAAGCGTTAACCCGAAACAAAGCGACCGAACTTAAAAGCCGCAGAGTTGAGGCGATCGTAATTGATGGACAATCTCGCGTAAATAGGATAGGTTCTTGTGAGGTTAATTGCGGCCCTGCAAACTATTACACGGCTGATTAGTGCAGTTCGGGACTGAACAATTCTTTAGTTCCTCTCCACAATTTTTTGCCAGATAACGCTTTACAGTTTATTTTTACCTTCATACACTGCCCCATTACAATCTCGTTTGACATTCGTTTTTATTCGATCAGTTGATGAGTTGCGTAGGCTGATTTACTTCTAATGAAGACCATTCTTGTAATCGAAGACGATGAGCTGATCCGGAACAATCTGCTTGAAATTCTGGAACTCGAAGGATTCCGGGCGATCGAAGCAGAAAATGGTCAAGTCGGAATTCATAAAGCCAATGCCTATCTTCCGGATCTTGTGCTTTGCGATATCTGTATGCCAGAGCTTGATGGCTATGGTGTTTTAGAGTCGCTGCGATCGACTTCGCAGACTTCGACCATTCCGGTTGTGTTTCTGACAGCAAAAAGCGAACAGCGCGATATGCGCTATGGAATGAATTTAGGCGCAGATGACTATCTCGTTAAACCGTGTTCGGTGAATGAGCTAGTCGGCGCGATTTCAACCCGCCTGAAGAAGCAGGCAGCCTTCATTCAACGGTATGCTGCTCAACAACATCAGGCAACCGCAGCCTTCCGTCGCGGTGCAATGCTCGATCCGTTGACCAACTTACCGACTCGCGGCTTGTTGTATCAGCATCTGCAAAACCTACTGACTCTGCAGTCTGATACTCAGTCTTCTATTGCAGTGCTGTGTCTGAATCTGCGGCGCTTCCATGTGATTAATTCCAGCTTTGGGCACACGGTTGGCGATATCGTGCTGCAAATGATTGCTAACCGTCTGAGCAAGATTGTGCAATCGAATGGATTTTTAGCGCGGCTCAATGGGGATCAGTTTGGGATTGTGCTGAGAGATGTGTCGGGAGTGGAACTCGAAGCCTATGCTCAGATGCTGCTCGATCGCGTGACGCTGCCCTGTGTGATCGACGGTCGCGAGATTCGATTGAACATCAGCCTTGGAATGACCTGGACGGATCAGGCGGAGGGAACGCCGCAGGACTTATTAACTCAAGCGGAAACAGCCCAACATTGGTGTCAGCAGCCCACTATATCCGCTTATCGGCGCTATGATGCTGAGTTGGATGCGCTGGAGATGGAGCGGCGCTTGATCGAGATGGATTTGGTCAAAGCGATCGAGCGGGCTGAGTTTCGGGTGTATTATCAGCCGCAAGTGGATTTGAGGAGGGGGCAGATCGTTGGGGTGGAGTCGCTGGTGCGGTGGCATCATCCAACGCGAGGCATTGTATCTCCGGACACGTTTATTCCGATCGCGGAAGAGCTGGGTTTGATTGTGCCGCTAGGGGAATGGGTGCTGAGAACGGCGTGTCAACATGCAAAACAGTGGCAAGACTTCTATTTGCAGCCGCTGCAAGTGTCAGTCAATTTGTCGATGCGACAGTTTCAGCAGCAGGATCTACCAAAGCGAGTGGAAGCGATTCTGGAGGAAACGGGGATTGATCCAAAATTGCTGATTTTGGAGTTGACGGAAAGCTGTGTGATGCAGGATGTGCAGATGACAATCTGTACTTTAAAGGCGCTCAAAGCATTAGGAATTGAGATTTCGATCGATGATTTTGGTACGGGCTATTCGTCGCTGAATTATCTGTATCAGTTGCCGATCGATGCGTTGAAGATCGATCGAACGTTTGTGAAGCAAATTCATTCGAGCGAGGGTGCAGTTGCGATTTCTGATGCCATTATCAGCATGGCAAAAGGGTTAAGGTTGCACATTGTGGCGGAGGGAATCGAGAACCAAAATCAGTTGGAGTTCTTCCGCGATCGAGGATGTGATGCAATTCAAGGATATTTCTATAGTCCGCCGATTTCGGCAGAGGAAATGCAATCTCTTCTGAAGAAAGATCGACGACTTTAATAAGTGGGGATTTGATTTAGGCTCCAGTCATAATCCAGATAAGAAATTCTGGCGTTTTTAGGGATTGCTGGGTTAATGTATTCGGCGATCGAGGGGGCAACGTTGAGAAAATCTTGGCGATACCATTTGAAAATTTTGCTACAGTGCAAAACATTGCGATCGGCATCGTATTTTACTTTTTCGGGGTTTTGAATAAATCGATTTTTGTCGGCTTCAAGTTGCTGATTCACGCGATTGGGAAAATAGGCTTCATTTCTTAACAACGGGCAGCCGATCGAGGCGCAGACGATCGCAAAATGAATGCGCGGATCTTGAAATTGTTTTCTCAAGCGTTCGTTTTCGATTTGTCCTAAGCTGAATTTCTGATTGAATGCAGTGCGATCGCGATTGAAAAAGAATTGAAAAAAGGCAATCCAATTGGGAATGCCGAGAATTTTAGGCTGAATTGATCGGATCGGATAGCGCGGCAGAATTTTTTCAATGACAAAGGCATTGTAGAGGTTAATCCACAAACTTAATTGCTCATCGGGTGTGGGATCGCTCCATTCTAGAGATGAGATCCATTCTGTGACTGCGTTAGGCTGTTCTTGTTTCCAACGAACGTAATCGACTTGTCCGCGATCGTTTACATATGTCTGTAAGAGCTTGTTCCAGGGTTCAAAATCCATTGTTATCCCTCAATTTCAGAGAGTTCCATCCAGCGAATCGTAGACGTTTCGATTTGTTCTTCTAGCTTTGCTAATTGTTCAGAAAGTTTCTGAACTTCGGTAAATCCAGCGGGTGGATTGTTGTAGAGTTTTTTCTCGATCGCTGCTTTTTCCGCTTCGAGTTCAGGAATTTTCGTTTCTAGAGTTTCAAGTTCGCGCTTCTCTTTGAAAGATAATTTACGCGGTTTATTAGAAACAGATTTTGCTGCGATTGGCTTCGGTTCTGGTGCTTTTTCGACAGTAACTTCTTCATCCTTTTTGTAATCTAGATAAATCGAGTAATTTCCTGGATACTCGCGCACGTTGCCGCCTGATTCGAGGGCGAAGATTTTATCAACGGTACGATCGAGAAAATAACGATCGTGCGACACCACTATGACGCAGCCGTTAAAATCTTCTAGATAGTCTTCTAAAACCGCTAAAGTTTGCACATCTAAATCGTTAGTCGGTTCGTCGAGAATTAGAACATTCGGTGCGCTCATCAATACTCGGAGTAAGAATAAACGCCGTCTTTCTCCACCCGATAACTTATTGATTGGCGCATATTGCTGATTTGGTGGAAACAGAAAGCGCTCTAACATTTGAGACGCGGTGATCACTTCACCTTCTGAGGTTTTGACTAGTTCCGCCACGTCTTTTAGATACTCGATCACGCGCTGATTTTCGTTGATCAAAAGATCGTCAGAATGCTGATCAAAGTAGCCAAAATGAATTGTACTTCCGGTTTCGATCGTGCCCGAATCCGGCTCAAGTCTGCCTGTAATTAAATTGAGAAGCGTCGATTTTCCTGCACCATTTCCGCCGATGATCCCAACTCGATCTTCAGGGTTGAAATTATAGGTGAAATCTTTGATTAGGGTACGATCGCCAAACCCTTTCGCGACGTGATCCAGTTCAACAACCTTTTTACCAATGCGCCGTCCTGCAGTTGAGATCTGCACTTTAGTCTGAGCTTGTCTAAACTCAGTTTCCTGCATATCGTGAACGCGATCGATCCGGGCTTTCTGTTTGGTGCTGCGGGCTTTGGCTCCTCGTTTGAGCCATTCTAATTCTCGTCGTAATACGCCTTGATGCTTGCGTTGTGAACTCGCCTCAGAAGCTTCTTGCGCGGCTTTCTTCTCCAGATAGTAAGAATAATTGCCGTTATAGCTGTAGAGTTCGCCGCGATCGAGTTCGATGATTCGATTGGTGACGCGATCGAGGAAATAGCGATCGTGCGTTACGAGGAGCAATGCACCCCGAAATCTGCTGAGATAGCTTTGCAACCATTCGATCGACAGTGCATCTAAATGGTTGGTCGGCTCGTCCATTAATAAGACATCCGGCTCTGATAACAATGCAGTCGCCAGCGCAATTCGTTTCCGATAGCCTCCGGAGAGCTGTTCAATTTTGGCGTTGAGATCTTGAATTCCGAGCTTCGTTAAAATGATCTTCGCTTTGGTTTCCAGTTCCCAAGCGTTGAGCGAATCCATCCTCTGCGTCACCTGCGACAATTGCGCCATAGTCGCATCAGAATTGCCGTTTGCATGGGCTAACTGCTCAGATAGCTGCTCGTATTCTTTCACCAGCGACATCTGATCGCCGCTATCTGCAAAAACTTGTTCTAAAACCGTTCGCTCTGGGTCAAGATCAGGCTGCTGCGGCAGGTAGATCATCCGGCTGCCTGAAGTTTTCGTCAGCTCGCCTGCGTCGATCGATTCCAATCCGCCGATCATCTTCAGCAAAGTCGATTTTCCTGATCCATTCGTTCCAATCAGTCCGACTTTTTCGCCTGCTTCTAGCGTAAAACTGGCATCGCGCACAATTTCTTTGATGCCGAAATCTTTTTTGACCGATCGTAGCGTTAGAACACTCATGATTGATTGAACGAAACCCGCTCATCAACGGTAGCACTGATTGAGGTGGGGAGTGGGGAGTAGGGAGAATTAACAATCTACCCCTGCTCCCTACTCTCTACTCTTGCGGTGCCACTCGGTCTTTGAATCCTTTTCCTGCTGCAAATACCGGAACTCGTGTCGCTGGAATTTGAATTGCCGCCCCGGTTGCCGGGTTGCGTCCTTCACGGGCTTGACGTTCCCGCGCTTCAAAGCTACCAAATCCTACGATCGTCACTTTATCCCCACTGGCAACAGTTTCCAAAATGGTATCGACCATCGCCGTTAAGATTGCATCTGCTTCTTTCTTAGTTACGCTTGCCTTTTGAGCGATCGCGTCTACTAATTCACCTTTGTTCATTTGTGTGTCCTCACAATAATTCCAACGTAAATTCCAACGTAGATTCCAACATAATCCGCTGCATTGTAGTGCAAGATTTTGCAAAGTTCAATCGTACTATGCAATTTCCTAACACAAAGTATCATTAGAGTGTAGAACTCAAGTGTCAGTTATGCTGCTTTCAGCGTTCGATCTTAAACCCGTGATTGATCTAACCGACGAGCAGTTTTACCAACTCTGTCGGGCAAATCCCGATGTCAAGTTTGAACGGGATGCAACCGGAAAGATTTTAATTATGTCTCCTTCAGGCGGAACCACCGGAAATCGTAACTTTGAGATAGCTGCTGAATTCGGTATCTGGAATCGTCAAGCTCAGTTAGGTGTTTGTTTTGATTCTTCAACGGGATTCAAGTTGCCGAATGGAGCAACTAGAGCGCCCGATGTCGCGTGGATTGAGCGATCGCGTTGGGATGCCCTCACCCCTGAACAGCAGGAAAAATTTCCTCCGATCGCACCCGATTTTGTGCTGGAACTGATGTTCCCGTCTGACACTTTAGAAGAAACTCAAGCCAAGCTGCGAGAGTACATCGAGAATGGCGTGAGATTAGGTTGGTTGATCGATCGTAAAACCCGCCGCGTGGAGATTTATCGCTCGGATCAATCGGTTGAAGTGTTAGATAATCCGACTTCACTAGAGGGTGAAAATGTTTTACCGGGATTTGTGCTGAATTTGGCGATCGTCTGGTAGGGTCTATTCTTGAAGCATTTTGGCAAGTGAAACATGGTTGTACCCGCGACGTGCCAGCCCGGAATTGCGGCAGGAATGGCAGCTTTACAGATGTTTTACAACACGGGTACGGGCTTGTGGGATACCTCGAACTGGTGGAATGCGGCAAATGCGCTGGAAGCAACGATCGAATATTCGCGCCTAACCGATTCCCTCACGTATCGCGGCAATATTTTTAATACGTTCTATCAGAAGCCGAGGTATGCGAATTTTATCAATCCTTGGTTTCGGGATGATGATGGCTGGTGGGCGATCGCTTGGATTCGAGCCTATGATCTCACAGGTGAACAGAAGTATTTAGACCAAGCCAAGTTCATCTTCTGGGACATGACCAAAGGTTGGGATAACGTTTGTAATGGCGGATTGTACTGGCACAAACGCGAGTTAAATTACAAAAATGCGATTACTAACGGATTATTACTTTCGGTTGCAGCAAAGTTAAATCTACGTGAACCAAACGATAAACGCTATTTAGAATGGTCGCAAAAGATTTGGAACTGGTATCAGCAAAGCGGAATGATCAATGCTGAGAACTTAGTGAATGATGGTTTAGATAGCAACTGCCGCAACAATGGAAAAACAATCTGGACATACAATCAAGGCGTTTTGATCGGTGCATTAGTGGATTTGTATCGAGGCACAAAAGATGCGGAGTTATTGAAGCAGGCGGAAGCGATCGCGGATGCGTCGATCGTAAAACTCGCCCGCAATGGCATTCTGCGCGAACCTTGCGAAGACAACAATGACTGCGGCAATGATGGGCCGCAATTCAAAGGAATTTTTATGCGGAATTTGACGGACTTGTATCGCGTCAGTCCCAAGCCAGCTTATCGCGAATTCATTGCCAGAAATGCAGAGTCGATCTGGGCAAATCGCAATGCGAAAAATCAGTTTGGTTTGAATTGGGCAGGAACGATCGATAAAGCCGATGCAACTCGACAAACAAGCGCGATCGATGCTCTGAATGCTGCAATTTCACTTTCGACCGCAAGAACTGTTCAAGCCGAGAATTTCGTCGCAACTAGCGTTCAGCCAAATTATGTAATGAGTCAGACTGAGAATGATTTGACTCGGTTTAAGGTGTCGATCGGTTGTTCGGGTCGGTATGATTTGGTGTTTCGATACGCATCCCCCCAAAGCGCAGTTCGGTATGTCTATGTGAATGGTCGAAGTTTGATCGATCGACAAGCGTTTCCAGCAACAGGTGGCTGGAATCAGTGGCAGTCGATCAAAATCGAAAATGTCTGGCTAAATGCAGGTGATAATTCTGTTTCGGTGATTTTCAATTCGAGTAAAGGCAGCCAGAATCCTTTAGCGCTGGATGCTTTATCGATCGATGTTTCTCGTAGTTTGAAATGAATGTGATTCAGAAAGTTACACATCGCTTAAATCAGATTAAATCTCTGAGCGTTTACGGTTTTGATCTGATTCAAGAGCGAATGACTGATTTTTCTCAGTTACAGCACTATGATCAAGCCAATACTAAATTGATTCCAGATTTCGATCGCGTCATTTTCTTTGGTGATTCAATTACTGATTTTTGGGATTTACAGAGCTATTTTCAAAATCAGTCTTATGTCAATCGCGGAATTGCTGGACAAACGACACCGCAGATGTTGATTCGGTTTCGTTCAGATGCGATCGCGCTTCGTCCCAAAGCCGTGATTCTTCTCGCTGGAACGAATGACATTGCAGGCAATACAGGCAGCGCGACGATCGCTCAAATTCAGGATAATCTGATGTCGATCGTCGAGCTTGCAAAATATCACCAAATCCGCGTGATTCTGGCTTCACTACTCCCAGTGAGTGAACTGGTTTCCGCTACTCGTCCTCTCGACAAAATTGCGGCACTCAACGATTGGATTCAGAACTATTGCGCAGAAAATGACTGCGTTTATCTCGATTACCACAGCCAGATGGTAGACGATCGAGGTTTCCTACAATCTCATCTTTCGGTTGATGGGTTACATCCAAACGACGCAGGTTATAAAATCATGGCTCCACTCGCAGAAGCCGCAATTCAAGGGGTGATATGACGATCGAATTCAGTTTAGATGCCAACCGTGAAGCGATCGATTGGATTCGATCTCTTTTAGCAACGGTTAATTTTGAAGGGAATCTACAAATCGAATCCGCTTCTGAGCCTTGGGCATTCCATGTTTGCTTTTATTTGCCGAACGACGATCGCAGCAAAATTAATCAAATCGAAACAGCATTGTCATCGCTTCATCGCACTGGAATGACAACAGAATTAGAAATGATGGTCGTTGAACAAGAATCAGAAAACATCGTTACTACACATCGAATCGGTGATAGATTTGTGATTGTGAATGGAAATTATGAAGCACAATCAAATGAAATTGCCTTAAACATCGAGGAAAGCCTAGCATTTGGTAGCGGCTTTCATCCCACAACAACACTGTGTTTACGATCGATTGAACGCCACGTTAAGCCAGACTTAGAGATTTTAGATCTGGGTTGTGGAACTGGAATCTTGAGTGTGGCAATGGCGAAATTAGGCGCACAGGTTCATGCGATCGATAACGACGCGATCGCAGTTGAAGCTACTGAACGCGCGATCGATCGAAATTCGGTTGATGTTAAAGTCGATCGCGCCAGTCTCGGCAAAGGCAGCGATTTAGGGCATTGGATGGGCGGCGAGGCTCCGGAAACATTGTCGATCGAGCCTGCTCAGAACTTTGATCTGATTGTTGCCAATATGTTTGCTCGAATCCTGATTGACTTGAGCGAAGATTTGAAAGCAGCACTCCGACCAACGGGACGATTAATCTTATCGGGATTCACGATCGAATACGAAGAAGAATTAACCGAAACGCTCACACCCTTGGGATTTGAACGAATCGATCGAGAACAACTCGGAGACTGGATTGCGATCGTCTATCAGCTTCATTGAGTTTGACAAGAAGAATTCGCTTCGATGCTGAAACCAGGATCGCTGCCTAAATTCGCCATATAGAGGGGCTTTGAGTGATACCGAATCAATTTATTAATGCGACAGATCCTTCGCCCCCTAAATCCTCCATACTGGGGGACTTTGAGAATCCGAAACAGATTTGGCTTGAAGTCCCCCACTCGTGGGGGATTTAGGGGGCTTCCAAGATCTGTAGCACTCAAAAATCAATTTGGTATTACACCTTGCACAAGAGGTAGATACTTTTCATCAATCCGATGCGATCGTAGACCTTCACCTCTAGAAACTGCTTGGCTAGGTGAAACCAATCAAACCAAAGCGAAAAAACCTCACACCGGCACCCGCCTCAAACCAAATCAGAATTAACTTCCAATTCTTCTGGAATTTCCTCAATCTCAGGCAGCTTTTCTAACGTTAATCGCGTTTGATTCGAGCCGCCCAAGATCTTGAGCAATTTCGGTTTTGGATCATGCAGTAAGTAAATTAATCGATCGCCCACTTGCCAAGTTAGATCTGCGAGACAAACCTGTAAACTCTGATCACGCTCCAACAATACAGGCAACAGCGTTTCTGCTTCAGCCATTGCTCTAAGTCGGGCTTGCTGCGCCTCAAAATTCTCTGATTTGAACTCAGTTTCACCCAGCTTAACGGCACTGTCTGACAAAAATTGATTCCAGGTTTTCAGGTTAAATTGTGGGGTAAATGCAGGCTGAATCTTCACTGAAGCGGCAGAATCCGCCGGAAAAACCGAGACAACACGCGGCGGCGCAAACTCTTCGATCGCCCGTTGCGCCAGCACTAAATTCACTTCACCATTGTTCGTCATCGCTAGGAAGGTTCCCACAGATGCCAGTCCCGCTTCTTCTAAGACATCGGTATCTAACGCACTGCTGATAAATACTCTGAGATCTGCATCGGTGGGATAAGAGTCAGGATCAGTATCAATCAGCGCAACAGACTCACCCCGATCGCGGAACAATCGCGCAATCAGCAAACTTAGCGGACTACACCCAACAATCACCGCACCTGTTGTATCTTCTGCGGTAATTTTTAATAGGTTCGCGATCGTTTGTGCGCTCACAGACTGCAATACGACCGTTAATATAATCGTCAAAAATACCAGCGCTTTAATCGAATCACCGCCGTTAATTCCTCGTTGCGTTAACAAAATTGCAAAAATCGATGCCACAGAAGCCGCAATAATTCCACGAGGCGCAACCCAACTGAGAAAGATTTTTTGTCGCCAATTCAAATCGCTATTCCACGTACAAGCAAATACATTCAAGGGGCGCACAACGAACATCAGCACGAATACCGTTAACAATCCACCCCAACCCAGCGCAAAAATCCCTGGAATGGATAAATCTGCTGACAATAAGATAAACAATACCGAAACCGCTAGCGTGGTTAACTGTCCCTTAAATCGCTTGAGCAATCGTTCTTCCGGTAGCGCAAATGCACGTAATACAATCCCTGCAACCACCGTCGCCATCAATCCCGCTTCACCGCGAATCGTTTGCGCTAACCCAAACAACCCCCACAATCCTGCTAGTACCACCAGCGTTTTGAGATCGTCGGATAAAAATGTCGCTCTCCTCAACAAAGCGCCCATTAATCCTGCCCCAATCGCCCCAATTCCCGCCCCAATCCCCAACCGCACAATCAAATCGATCGCAACACCGATTAAATCGGACTGCCCATTCAGCACCACATTCAGCACCACCACTGCTAGAATCGCGCCGATCGGATCAATCAACACCCCCTCTCCTTCTAAAAGCGTTGCCACCTGTCGATCGACTCTCACATACCGCAGTAGCGAGTTAATCACCACAGGCCCCGTCACCACTACTAATGCCGCATACACAAACGCGATCGACCAGGGAAATTCACTCAACGTATGTGCTGCGATCGCGCCCCCCAAAATCGAAATCAGCACCCCGATCGTCACCAAATTCCGCAAGCTGCCCGACACGCGATCGAGTTCCCGCAATTGCAGATTAAACCCACCCTCAAACAAAATCACCGCCACTAACAGCGCGATCAGCACCTCTAATCCGGTGCCCAACTGATCCGGGTGCAGCCAATTCAGCCCACTCGCCCCCAGAATTACCCCAAACAGCAGCAAAAACACGATCGCTGGAATTTTTAGCCATTCTGCCACCACCTGAGCGCCAATTCCCGCCATCACGGTCACGACGATCTGCAAAGTAAGTTCAAGCGTGGCATCCATAGCGGCAGAAAAGGGGGACAAAATAAAAACGTTTTCCCGAACTTCTGTCCTCATTGTGCGACCAACGTGACGCAAAAAGTTGCCGCGATCGCAAATTAGATTGCGAAATTGCAACGAAATCGCGGGTTTTACTCAATATTTTGTAACTGCTCGACACGAATTCGGCGATCGCGCTTTATGGGAACATGAAGGCAGTCAACGATTCACAAAGATTTAAGAAAATGGCACAAGATCAAAAACCGACCGTGGTGATTACGGGTGCTTCCTCTGGAGTCGGCTTGTACGCTGCAAAAGCCCTGACCCAAAAAGGCTGGCATGTGGTGATGGCTTGTCGGAACTTGGAGAAGGCAAACAATGCTGCACAGTCTTTGGGGATGTCACCCGATAGCTATACTCTGATGCACATTGATCTGGGGTCACTCAACAGTGTTCGCAAGTTTGTTGATCAGTTTCGCCAAAGTGGAAAGTCTCTCGATGCGCTGGTTTGTAATGCAGCCGTGTACTTACCTCTGCTCAAAGAACCACAACGCAGTCCCGAAGGGTATGAGATCAGTGTGGCAACCAACCATTTTGGACATTTTCTATTGTGCAATTTGATGCTGGAAGATCTGAAGCATTCTGCTCACTCTGATCCCCGCTTGATCATTTTGGGAACGGTTACGGCGAACTCGAAAGAACTGGGCGGAAAGATTCCAATTCCGGCTCCGGCAGACTTAGGGAATTTGGAAGGCTTCGAGGCAGGGTTTAAAGCTCCGATCGCAATGATCGACGGCAAGAAGTTTAAAGCAGGCAAAGCTTACAAAGATAGTAAGTTGTGCAACATGATCACAGTGCGCGAACTGCATCGCCGCTATCACGATTCCACCGGAATTGTATTTAACTCCCTATATCCGGGCTGTGTTGCAGATACGCCATTGTTCCGCAATAGCTTACCTGTGTTCCAAAAAGTCTTCCCGTGGTTCCAAAAGAACATTACCGGGGGCTATGTGTCTCAGGAACTTGCAGGAGAGCGCGTGGCACAGGTGGTTGCTGATCCTGAGTTTAAGCAATCGGGTGTGCATTGGAGTTGGGGCAATCGCCAGCAAGCCGGACGCGAATCCTTTGTGCAAGAGCTTTCTGAAAAAGCAAGTGATGATGCAAAAGGTAAGCGGATGTGGGAGTTGAGCGAGAAGTTAGTTGGTCTAGCGTAGTGGATAGTAGGCGATCGCTAAGATGCTTTTTGTGTTTTGGCGATCGCCCTTCATAATTAGCTTAGCGATCGATGCCGAGTTAACATACTCATCATTGAGCTAGTTCCTAGCATTGGAACAATGGGACTCCACAAGTCAAGGGGAGATTGGGGGAGGGCGCGATCGTGCCTATGCTAAAGGTTTGTTGAAGAAATAGAAACGCTCTTCACCAACGAGGCTATTATCAAGCAGTTGTTCTGGATGATGTACTAATTTGGGAGAAGTCATAGCTTCTCCAAGATTCGGATTCATGCTGAACCATACTCTGACAAGAAATGTTGAACAGTTAGTATGCTTGATTTTGATGAGATTTTAGTTAGCATAAGAAACCCGCAGATTCAGAAATACGTAGAAGAAGCCATCAAAAGCTACCGAATTGGCAATTACCGCAGTGCGATCCTCGCAGTATGGGTCGCAACAATGTTTGACCTTGTTAAGAAGTTTGAAATTTTGGTAGAACAGCGTAAACCTAATGCTATCCAAAAATGGGGGACCTAGAACCCAAAATAAGAAACCATCAAAATTGGGAGCAGGCACTTATTCAGGCAGCTAAGGCAGTTGCCATGATTAGTCGATATGAAGCAGATACCTTGGAATCCCTTAGTAGAACTCGAAATCGTTATGCACATCCTTCATTTGATGAAGTAGGAGCTTTATTTGATCCAACACCCGAAGAAGTTCGCTACTTTATTAGAACACTTTATGACATTGTTCTTTCTCAACCTGCTCAACTAGGCGCATTCTATGTTAACCAACTACTTGAATTGATAAAAAGTCCCACCTTCTTTTCTAATCAACCATTTTCAGATGAGCTAACACAATTAAAAGTTCATGTAGTCGAGAAGGTAAATCGAATAAATTCTAAGCAAATTCCACGCCTCACTAAAGAACTCTTTAAAGCTCTTAGTTCACCTATTAATAAAGAACATGAACTTAATATTCTTTGTTTTCTAGTTAATGTGTGGGGTGCAAAAGCTGAATTACAACTTTCGGCTGAACTCTCTACACATTGGGATGAGTATGTTCTAGAGCAAGGGCTAAATTTTACTACTCTAGAAGGAATTTTCAACTATCCAAACTGTATTAATGAACTTTCTGAACAAGCTCAACGAGTAGTTAGTTCAGCTTTTAGAGACGAAATCTTCAGGCGGGGAAGAACATCAGAGCCAGTCATCAAATTCCTCGCGTCTGCGGATACTGTTCCTCTTGCCCAGGCTCTGTTAAATGAAGCACCAAACTTAATTCCGCTAGATAAGGTAATTGAAAAAAGCTCGCATTACGCAGATTTGTTTGGAAATAACTTCACAGAACTATTTGGTCAAGATATTCTTAAAGAGACAAGGCGAGTGCTGAAGACACGAGATGGATATCAGGTAAATCCTAAACTTGCTACTCTTCGTAAATGCCGGATTTGGGATTTAGCAAATGCTCTTCCAGAACTAGAACAAGTAAACTTTGCAAATGAATTAATTGAATCGCTTAATTCAAATAGCTGGGAGACTATGAGCTTATTAAGCTTTGATAATCGAGAAGAAATTCCTATTAAATGGGTGAGACTATTGCTCAAGCAATGGTCAAACAGTTTATCTAACAATTCTCAATCTCAGAGAAGATCGCTTTCTTATCTAGAGCACTATTTGGGCTTAGTTGAGCGTTATACCTGTGAGCTTGGTAATGATGAAGAATTGAAGGAAGCTGTTAAAACTATTGTTGAATTAGTCAATCAGCACTTTCGTGATTCTCAAATTATTGCAGAGCCAGAGATTGACGACGAGCTTGCGAGGGCATTTTGGCAAGACCTACTTACAAGGTATAACGACGAGCAGTTGCATAATGAACCAGTTGGCTCGGATTGATATGAGATTGAATACGAAATTGTTAGCGTAGAAGCAAAAATTGTTGGCAGCCGCTCAACCACGCTATGAAGGCTGATGCTACAAAGTTGGCTGTATTCTTGCGTAGCAGATCGATCAATGATGCTTCAAAATCATCCCCAGAAACCCTCGTCGTCGTACAATCTCACTATTTCCATGTACGACGACACCTGCCGTTTCCTTGCCGAACACTTTTCTGCTGACTTTGCCAGTTGGCTGCTTGGGGAATCGATCGAAGAAGTCCAACAACTACAACAACAGCTACCCGATTCCGAACAAAGTTAAGCCTGCTCGTTGTTCTCGTCGAATGGCTCCGCTTCCAATTCAATTGCTTTTTCCTCAGTAGGCTCGATCATCTGTTCAACCTCGATTGCTTCCTTCTCCTCTGGCTCAAACTCAACTGCTTGTGCTTGCGGTAATGCCCTTTCAACCTGTGCAGGCAACTCTAACGGCTGAAGCTCGACCAACTCTGGCAAAGCCACCAGCGGCTTCTCGACTTCTTTGACCGTGATTGGAATTTGGAGCGGTTTGAGTTCCTCGACCCAACAGGTTGCGATCGGTAACGTCTGATCCAAATCGTCCAGCGCTCTCGGAATCACCATCACAGAATGCAGTTCTCCGACTCGTTCCGCCTCTTGCATTCCGACCTCGACCGCCATCGCCACGTTCGCCACGGTTCCGCGAATGATCGCAGTACACAAGCCATCGCCGATCGTATGATATGCCGTCAAAGTCACATCGGCAGACTTGAGCATCGCGTCGGCTGCCGCCACCATCGCCGGAAAGCCGCGAGTTTCAAGCAGTCCGACTGCGAGATTACTAAACTGATTGGTACTATGTTTGCCAATCATTGCGGCAAGCTTACTGCCGATCGGTAACACTTCATCCAAATTTGGCATCGGGCGCGGAATAATCACCGTCGAAACCTTCATGCCGAATTGCTCAACGGTTTCGGCTCCCACTTCCACCGCCAACCGCACATCCGAAATGCCGCCGCGCACCACCGCCGTACAGTAACCGCCGCCGATCATTTCATAGCCAACCAGCGTCACACCGGATGACTTCAGCATCATGTCAGCAGTGCCCACGATCGCGGGGAAGCTTTGGGTCGAGACAAGCCCAAGGGCTGAATCGAGAAACGGGTCTTGGCGGTTCATTGGCACAGGGAGGTAACTGTCCCTTTCATCTTACTCTGTCGGAATTTCCTTGCAAGCGCCAACCTTCCGGTAACAAGGCTGTAATGCAGTTAAAGCGGCGAGATTGGGCTTGCTCAATCTCGCCACTCCCGGTTTATGCCGTCACGATGTACGGAGAATCGACTGATGCAACTCGTCCATCTCTGAGCAACGTTTGATAAACCATTGCCGAAACATCGGCGCGGGTCGCTTCTCGGTTCGGGTTAAACTGCTTCTGATTTGGATAGTTCACGACGATATCTGCCTGAACTGCTGCGGCTACTCGGTCTTGCACCGATTGCGGAATCGCACTGCGATCGTCCAACACCGCCAAGATATTTGCATTGGCAGACGGAATGCCAAACCCACTTGTCAGCGACAAGACTAATTGCAGCCGCGTGACATTTTGATTTGGCTTGAAGGTTCCATCTGGGAAGCCGGAAATAAATCCAGCGCGGTAAGCTTGGTCGATCGCACTCCTCGCCCAAAAATCTCCAGGCACATCCGGGAAGCTGACTCCTGCTCGCTTTGGCGCTGGATTGAATGCCCGCGCAATCAAGGTGGCATACTGAGCGCGAGTCATCGCTGCATCGGGCTTAAAGGTGCCATCTGCAAATCCTTGAATCAAGCTCTGATTGGATAAGCCCAGAATGAAATCTTTTGCCCAATGATTGGTTACATCAATAAAGGCGATGTTGGTTGCATCAGGATTGACAATGTAAGCGGATGCGATCGTCGGTGCTTGACTCAGTGCCACTAGCGATTGATAAATAAACGTCGTCACTTCAGCACGGGTAATTTCCTGCAAAGGGCGCAGTTGTGACAAGTTTGGGTAGTTCACCACTAAGCGGCGCTGCGTTGCGGCAGCGACTTTATCAGTGGCAAAGCTCGGAATCTGAGCGCGATCGCTATACAGTGCTAGCAGATTTTGCGTTCCACCAGATAGCCCTAACCCATTGACAAGGGCAACGATCGCTTGCGTCCGAGTGAGATTTAAGCCAGGTCGGAAAGTCCCATCTGGGAATCCAGTAATAAAGCCCATGCGATTCGCTTTTGTGATCGCTTCTGCTGCCCAGAAATTTGAGGGCACATCAGAGAAGTTTGTTGCAGGTTGCTTCAGCGGCAGATTAAAGCTTTTCGCCACGATCGCAGCAAACTGAGCGCGAGTTAATGAATTCTCTGGCTTAAAGGTATTGTCTGGAAATCCAGTGACCAGATTTCGACTCACGAGCGATTGGATAAATGCTTCTGCCCAATGCCCTCTGATATCCGTCAATCCAGCCGTCGGGGTTGGAGTCGGAGTCGGTGTGGGACTGGGAACTGGCGTGGGAGTCGGAGTCGGTGTGGGACTGGGAACTGGCGTGGGGGTCGGGGTTGGAGTCGGAGTCGGCGTGGGAGTGGGAACTGGCGTGGGAGTCGGACTCGGAGTCGGGGTTGGAGTCGGAGTCGGCGTGGGAGTTGGAGTTGGGGTTGGAACTTGACTCACCACGAAATCGACTGCGCCTTGAACTCTCGATGCATTTAATTGATTCCCGACAGAGACGATCGTAATTTGGGGATTCGTCGCATTCTGAAGATCGAACTCGCCGTTATCGCGGATGGTATTACCGCCGGGATCTTGACTGCTGCCTAAATTCGGGGCGCTGCTTGCTAAGATGACAACGCCGGTTTCGGTATTTCGCTCGATCGTATTGCCCCGCAACACTGGACGCGCTGCATTACTCAACACGATACCGGCGCGGTTCTGAAACACTCGGTTTTCAAGGATTAATGGTGCTGCATCATCGCCGATCGCAAGTCCAAACCCGGTGTTCTGACAGACATTGCGCCGGAATTCCCCTTTGGCATTGCGAGAAAAAGAAGCACCATTGGCATCGTTTTGTACAAATACGCAATCGGTCACGATCGGATTTGCCGTTCCCGTAGCAAACACACCCTCACGTTTGCAGTTAGTGAAGGTGCAATTGGCGATCGTCGGAGCCGTTGATTCTACCCAAGCGCCTGTTCCGCGTGAATTCGGATTTGTCACCGTCACACCGCGTACCTGAGCATTGGTTTCGAGCCGGAAGGTGATATTCTGTCCTGCCCAAGACGGACTCAAGAAGTTCCCGCCTCCTTGAACTAAAATCCCACTGCCTTTATTCGACTCGTTGCCGATCACCGTCACTCCAGACGGGATCACGATCGGGAAAAATTCACCGCTTTCTGTGCTGTAAGTTCCGGGAGCGAGTTGAATCGTAGTGCCAGAGCGGGCTTGTTGAAGAGCGCGGGCGATCGTTTTGAGCGGAGCCGATGACGTTCCGGCAGCACCATCGTTACCGCTACTAGGATTGACAAAGAGAATGGGAGAGCCTGCTTGAACCATAACGTTTTAAGCGTGAATAGGTAATCTTGTGAAATGCAACAGAAAGTAAATCAGCGATTCCAGGAAGCTTCAAAAGTAATTCATGATACTCATTTGCGCCCAAGTCGCACACAGATTTGTTAAGAAACTTCGAGTAAGAGAATATTGAAGTCAAATCTGCACTTCTCTGCCTTTCTCTAGATGGATTTTTGGATCAAATGCTTACGTTATGGTTTTGGGGCACTTGTGATTTTCAAACCACGGAATTTTCAAACCACCGAATTTTCAAACCACCAATTAACTCATAAAGATTAAAACATTGCTAAGGAGCGCACAACTCCAGCGCGATCGCCTTTCAAGTTATTCCTAGTGTCGTTTGTACCTTTGAGAACTCGTGCTTGACTCTCTTCTCCCACCGCTCAACGAGCATAATTTGCCGTATCCCGATACCATCCATCCGATCGTGGTGCATTTTGTCATCGCGATGGTATTGTTCGCGTTCGTCTGCGATACGGTTAGCTACTTCACGCGCAATCCAAAATTGGCAGAGGTCAGCTGGTGGAACTTGGTATTTGCTACAGTCTCTATCTTTATTGCAGTCATTTTTGGACAAATTGAAGCGGGACTTGCAGAGCCTTATGATGCAGCCGTCTCGACGTTGAATCTACATTCCATCCTGGGTTGGTCGCTGTCTGGAGTTTTGGCAGCCGTGACCGGATGGCGCTATGTCCTTCGACTGCAGAACAAACCCCAGCTTCCAACCCCTTATATTGTTGCCAGTGTTGCGCTGGTGGGACTGGTCATTGCTCAGACCTACTTAGGGGACTTATTGGTATGGGTTTATGGGCTCCATTCTGTTCCCGTCGTAGAAGCCACAAGAGGAGGACAACTGTGACGACCAAAACAGAACTCCTAGATCAAATGGCGGGTCAGCTAGGAGCGAATCATTTACCGTATGTGATCCCAATCCATCCCAATCTGGTGCATTTAACCTTGGGACTGTTCATTGTGGCGATTTCGTTTGATATTGTCGGGGTGCTATTTCCGGTGGATAAAGCCCTATTTAAGTATCTGGCGATTCCGGTCACGCGATCGGGCTTGTTTGATGTGGGTTGGTTCAATATGGTAGGAGCGGCTGTGATTACCTTCTTCACCGTTGCTTCTGGCTTTTATGAAATGCTGCTCGCTGATCCGATCCCCGATGTTAAAAGCGTTTGGGGGCTACAGGCACTCGAAACAATGGTCTGGCATGGCGTGGGTGGCGTATTGCTGCTGACTCTGATCGTGGGCATGACCGTGTGGCGAGGATTTCAGCGCTTCGCTTGGCGAAAAGACATGGCGCGCCAAGTGCAGTGGAGCTACATTGCGGTGGGTCTTCTGATCTTTCTGATTATGTTTGTTCAAGGAACATTGGGAGCGCACTTAGGCGGCGAATTTGGCATTCACACCACAGCGGATCAATTGATTAAAGCAGGCGAAAACCCCGATCTTAAACTGTAGAAGCTCATGAAACTCCGCCCGATTTTAGTAATTAGTGCCTTTGTCGCTTTTCTAACGACTGCCAGTTTCTGGATGGCAAAGCAGGCGTACTCCTGGTTTCCGCCGCAGGCTTCGGCTGAGGCAAAACTGTATGATGGACTATTCAGCATTCTGACGGGGATCGGAACGTTTATTCTGCTCGGCATTTCGTTAGTTGTGTTGTATTCGGTGTTGTTTCAACGTGCCGAAAAGTATGACTTTAGCGATGGCCCGCACATTGAAGGCAATACGACGATCGAAATCGTCTGGACAGCAGCTCCCTTACTGTTAGTGCTGTGGATTGCAACCTATAGCTATCAAATCTATGATGCAATGGCAATTCGCGGCCCGATGGAACTGGTGCATCTTCACAATCCCATGGAGATGCAAGCCGCTTATGCTATGAACTTGAATGAAGTGAAGCCAGCGCTCCCGACCGAGAACATTGATGTCACTGCGAAACAATGGGCTTGGGTGTTCCGCTATCCCGATCAGAACCTTACTAGCACAGAGCTACACTTGCCTGTCGATCATCGCATTCATCTCACCTTGCACTCAGATGATGTGCTACACGGATTCTATGTGCCTGCATTCCGGTTAAAGCAAGATGTGATTCCGAGTAAAACGATCGACTTTGAGTTCACGCCGATTCGAGTTGGTAAATATCGATTGCGCGATTCGCTCTACAGTGGCACTTACTTTGCCTCGAATCAAGCCGATGTTATGGTTGAATCCCAGGAAGACTACGATCGCTGGTTAGCCACGGCTGCGAGTCAATCTCCCACTCCCGCCTTTAATCCCGCTGCCGCAGAACACGCCCGCAGTGCTGAGAAAAATGTGGTTCGAGGTTGGAAAACGGTAGAACCTGCGCCGCCTCCGGTTGTGAACTTTGCACCCAAACAAGAACCGACTAGCCCTGCTGCTTAGCAAATTAAAATAACTGGATAAATTGCGATGACGAATGTTCCTGTAGAAGCGATCGAGGTCGCCCGCCAGCAACCGTATCCTGGTGCGCCCGATAACTGGAAGCGATTTTTCACCTTCAGCACCGATCATAAGGTGATTGGGATTCAGTACATTGTGACAGCGTATGTCTTCTTTTTGATCGGCGGATTGCTGTCGATGATCATGCGCGGTGAATTGATTACACCCGAAGCAGATTTGGTCGATCGAACAGTCTATAACGCATTGTTCACGATGCATGGTTCGATCATGCTATTTATGTGGACGTTTCCCGTGTTGGTGGGATTGAGTAACTATCTGGTGCCATTGATGATCGGGGCGCGAGATATGGCATTCCCAAGGCTGAATGCGGTTTCGTTCTGGATGATCCCTGTGGTTGGGATTTTGATGATCGTCAGCTTTTTTGTTCCGGGTGGCCCCTCTCAATCCGGCTGGTGGGCTTATCCGCCTGTGAGCTTGCAGAATCCGACTGCAAATCTGATTAATGGGCAGGTGTTATGGATTCTTGCGGTCGCGATTTCGGGTGTGTCCTCGATCCTGGGCGGCGTGAACTTTGTCACGACGATCGTGAGAATGCGTGCGCCCGGAATGACTTGGTATAGAACGCCTGCGTTTGTCTGGTCAGTGTTAGCTGCACAGCTCATTCAGCTTTATGGACTGCCTGCCCTGACTGCCGGAGCCGTGATGCTCTTGTTCGATTTAACTTTGGGAACGAGCTTCTTTGCGCCAGAGCGGGGCGGAAATCCATTGCTGTACCAGCACTTTTTCTGGTTCTATTCCCATCCTGCCGTGTATGTCATGGTGCTTCCCGTGTTTGGGATATTCTCCGAGGTGCTTCCGGTTTATGCGAGAAAACCTTTGTTTGGGTATCGAGTGATTGCCACTTCATCACTCATGATCACCTTCATTAGCGGC
Source organism: Cyanobacteria bacterium FACHB-DQ100 (assembly GCA_014695195.1). Lineage (NCBI taxonomy): Bacteria > Bacillati > Cyanobacteriota > Cyanobacteria bacterium FACHB-DQ100. The sequence continues at coordinate 155,542 of JACJNW010000022.1, forward strand.
TTAGTGTGGGTGCATCATATGTATGCCAGCGGGACTCCCGGATGGATGCGAATTCTGTTTATGTTTACCACGCTGCTTGTTTCTGTTCCAACTGGAATTAAGGTTTTTGGTTGGGTGGCAACGATTTGGGGTGGAAAGCTGCGGCTGACGACTTCGATGCTGTTTGCTCTCGCTGGAATCACAAATTTTGTGTTTGCTGGCATTACTGGAGTGATGTTGGGATCAGTGCCGATCGATATCCACGTCAACAATACCTACTTTGTCGTCGCGCACTTTCATTACGTGATTTACGGCACGATCGTCTTTGGTATCTATGCAGGTTTGTATCATTGGTTCCCGAAAATGACCGGGAGAATGTATTACGAAGGACTTGGAAAGCTACACTTTGCGCTGACTTTCATTGGTACAACCTTATGTTTCTTCCCGATGCACTTTGCGGGACTGATGGGAATGCCGCGCCGAGTTGCTTCTTATGATCCTGAGTTTGCGCTGTGGAATGTGATGGCAAGTATCGGTGGATTTTTGCTCGGAATCTCGGTGTTGCCCTTCATTCTGAACGTGGTGAGTTCTTGGATTCAGGGGGAAAAAGCACCGAACAATCCGTGGCGTGCGATCGGTCTCGAATGGCTCACTACTTCCCCGCCTCCGGTCGAGAACTTTGAAAAAATTCCTGTGGTGATTTCACCGCCTTATCAGTACGGCAAAAGTCAACCGCTTATCGAGAATCAGTCCGAGATTGTCCCCGCTGATGGAGTAACGACATGACCGCAGAAAGTTCGTTTAGCGCAACGCGCAACGCCGACGGCACCGCAAAATCTATAGAAGCCGAGATTCGCTCCGAGCAGGCACATGAGGAAGCAGAAAATAGTAAGTTCGGCTTTATTGTGTTCCTGCTGTCTGAGAGTGTGATTTTTCTCAGCTTCTTTGTTGGCTACAGTGTTTTCAAAACCAGTAATTCTGATTGGTATCCGCCTGGAGTCACTCATCTAGAGACAAGAGAGCCGTTGATCAACACGATCGTTCTTGTTTCCAGTAGCTTTGTGATCTATGTCGCTGAACGATATCTGCATGATAAAAAGCTCTGGGGCTTTCGACTATTTCTGCTAGCAACAATGGCAATGGGGGGTTACTTCCTTTATGGTCAAGCCGTTGAATGGAGTCAACTGAGCTTTGGACTGACCTCTGGCGTATTCGGTGGATTGTTTTATCTATTAACCGGATTTCATGGCTTGCACGTTCTCAGTGGAATTTTGCTGCAAACGGTGATGATTGGTCGATCGTTTATTCCCGGTAACTACGACAGTGGTTACTTTGGCGTAGAAGCGACCTCTTTGTTCTGGCACTTTGTCGATGTCATCTGGATTATTCTGTATGTTCTGATTTACGTCTGGCAGTAGGAGCAGCGCCATGATTATTGATGATCAATTCTATGATGTGATTATTGTCGGCACAGGCGCAGGAGGCGGCACTCTGGCGCGTAAGCTTGCTCCTACAGGCAAAAAGATTCTAGTTCTAGAGCGTGGCTTTTTCCCGGTGCGAGAAAGCTCCCAAACTCAGGACATCGAACTGTTTAAAAAAGAACAGTTTCACGCCCCGGAACAATGGTACGACGAGAATGGAGAGCCGTTTTATCCGCAAACCAGCTATTGTGTCGGCGGTAATACAAAGATCTATAGCGGAGTCTTGATGCGAATGCGCGATCGAGACTTTGAAGCCGTTGAACATCAAGACGGCATTTCTCCAGAATGGGGCGTAAAATACTCAGACTTCGAGCCTTACTACACCGAGGCTGAAAAGCTATACCAAGTTCACGGCAAGCTAGGCGACGACCCGACAGAACCCACGCACAGCGAAGACTATCCATTTTCTGAAGTTGCACATGAATCGCACATCCAAACCGTGTGTGATGGACTTTCCAAACAAGGCTTACATCCCGCTTATTTACCTCTGGGCATCAATCAGCAAGGGAGAACTGATGCCGAAGATACAGGGATTACTCCGATTCTAGACTATGAGAATGTGACGCTGAAGACTTCTGCTCAAGTTGTTTGTTTACATACCAATCCTTCTGGCACAGAAATCAAAGCTGTTGAAGCTAAGGTTGGTGAACAATCGTATCTCTTCCTTGGGCATATCATTGTGTTGTCTTGTGGTGCGATCAACTCTGCGGCATTGCTATTACGATCGCAAAACGAAAAGCACCCAAACGGCATTGCGAACCATTCCAATCAAGTCGGACGCAATCTAATGAAGCAACAGCTATCGGTTGTGGTGCAACTGATGGCAGACGCGAACTCTGGACTATTCCAGCGCACCCTTGGAATCAATGATTTTTACTGGGGCAATGGTGATTACACCTATCCAATGGGTCATGTCCAGAACTCAGGTGGCATCTTGCAAGATGTGATTTTTACCGAAGCACCTCCGGTTCTCTCTGCGATTTCGCGAGTGCTGCCCGGATTTGGAATTCGCCAATTGGCAACGCGATCGCTCGGTTGGTGGTTACAAACTGAAGACTTACCGAATCCCGACAATCGCCTCCGCTTTGTCGGAGATAAGCTGCACATCGACTACACCGCCAACAATGTCGAAGCACACGATCGCTTAGTCCATCGCTGGATTGATGCGCTCAAACAAGTCGAAGCTTCCCAGCCTTCAATGTTCAATCGTGCTGCCCATCCTCGCAGTGATATGCCGATTCAGGTAGTGGCGCATCAATGCGGCACCTGTCGATTTGGCGAAGATCCCAATACTTCCGTGTTAGATCTCAACTGTCGCGCTCATGAGGTTGATAATCTCTATGTTGTTGATAGTAGCTTCTTTCCATCGAATGCGAGTGTGAGTCCGTCGCTTACTGTGATGGCGAATGCGTTGCGAGTGGGCGATCACCTGGTTGAGCGGTTGAAATAACGATCGCGCCATAATAGTCCTATCGAGTTGGGGAATTGTCGATGTCTCAAGATCTGCTAAACGACGAAGACATCATCACGGAACTGGACATCAGCCATCTGACGATCGAGGACGATACCCCGGTGGACAACTTTCAATCTGAAGAACAGCAACGGCTCTTAGTCGAACCGCTCTATAGTTCCAGAGCGCTGTCCGCCCCCTTCCTAGCGGCTGCAAATGTTGGATTATTCTACAAGCTCAAGGGCGATCCGATCGTACCGGATGCGATGCTTAGCCTCGGAGTCCAACGTGCTGACTTCTCCGAACGGCGAAACCGCTCCTACTTCGTGTGGGAGTTTGGTAAAGTTCCCGAAGCTTGCATCGAGATTGTGTCTAACCAGGAAGGGGATGAAGTCACCCTTAGCCAGAAGTCTCGACAGAAAGGGAAAACGACGGCGAAAAAAGATATTTATGCTCAAATCGGTGTTCGTTGCTATGTGGTGTTCGATCCGCTTCAACAGATTCAAGCTGATATGAATGGGGCATTGCTGCGCGTGTGGGCGATCGCACAAAGCGGTTATGTGGAATTGACCCCCCGGAGGGACTCTCCCAGCCGGGGCAATTTGTCTGGCTAGAAGCCGTTGGATTGGGTTTGTCGCTCTGGGAAGGACAGTTTGAAGACGAAGTGATGCGGCTGTGGTTGCGGTGGTGCGATCGTTCTGGTCAGGTGATTCCGACGGGAGCCGAAGGTCTAGAAATCGAGCGTCAACGCGCCGAAATCGAACGCCATCAAGCCGAAGCAGAACGCCAACGTGCCGAACGACTAGCTGAGCGACTCCGGGCACTAGGGATTGATCCCGATGAAGGCTAGGGAAGAAGTAGCGATCGCACTCACGATCGCTACTTCCCACCTCAAAACTGAAACGTCGCCCAATCTGGCTCTCGTAAATATTCCGCCATGTTATTAAACTTGCGGAACTCTGCTTGATGAATCCAGAACTCATTATCGGGATAGTTGTCTAACCAGTCTTGGTTCAACTGATCAAACGTTTGACTTAATTGAGCGCGATCGAGATCCGGTGGCAGCTTGCCAAAATAACCCAGCGTAATATGTGGCGTAAAGTAATATTGCTGCTCGATGCCAATCTCGATTAGGTCTGGATTTTGATAAATGGATCGCCGGAATTTCAAAATCCGCTCGTATCCTGAACTATCCACCGTTGCCAGACAAACCGCGATCGCTCTTGCCATCACCATCAATCCGACCACCTGGAATCGAATCGCCTCTCCGATGCCAATCGGCTGAGACTGACGGAAACTACTCGCCACACGATCACGCAATCGCTCATCAAATCCCGGCGATTCTGCCGCATGAAGATATGCGCCATTCCAGATAAGATCCGCGACCGTCACATGAAAACTGTCTGCTGGAATCGGCGCAAACATCTCAGCCCCTAGCGTTTGGGCAATCCGATTCTGGTAATGTTTCAGAGACTCATAGAGACCCCGATTTTTGCCGTCTTCAGATCCAGGCGGCGTAATCACCGTGTAGCCGGGAAACGCAGTCGGAAGCCATACACCCTCCGGGGAGCGCTGAAACTTTGGGGACTTTTGGATGTGCTGCACCTGAGACTTGTAAGTGTCCGGCAGGGTTAACCGCATCACGCGATTGAGGAAAGTTTGATAATTCTCGTCCAATGTGCGATCGCCTCGCGCCGTAAATCGATAAATTAGAAATCCATTCTTAAATCTAACGGTAAAGTGTCATCCTACTACGAGAGATTTAATGATCGGGTATTACTCTAGGGCAGCGGGAAGCGAAGATCAGTATGGGGATTTACTTTTATTGGGGCGAGGATAGCTTTGCGCTCTCTCAAGCCGTGAAGCGCTTGAAACAAAAGACACTTGACCCAATGTGGGAAAGTTTTAATTTTGATAAATTCTCGTCGGATCAAAGTGATGCGATCGCTCAAGCGCTGAATCAGGCGATGACTCCTCCATTTGGTGCGGGGAATCGCCTCGTCTGGCTCTCAGAAACAACTCTAGCGCAACGCTGCCCTGAAGATGTCCTAACTGAACTCGATCGCACCCTCATCGCCTTGCCTGAAACGACAACGCTTCTATTGACCAGTTCGACCAAACCCGATGGACGACTAAAATCAACCAAACTGCTCCAGAAGTACGCGACCCTTGAAGAATTCGCCCTCATTCCACCTTGGAAAACTGAACTAATTAGCAAACAAGTGCAGCGAGTTGCACAGGAATTAGATCTGAAACTCACGCAAGGCGCGATCGACTACATTACCGAAGCTGTCGGCAACGATACGCGCCAACTTTACAGCGAACTCGAAAAGCTCAAAATGTTCGCAGGTGAATCCAAAAAGCCGCTGAATGAAAGCGCGATCGCGCCGTTAATCACTGCCAGTACACAAAGTTCACTGCAACTGCTGACAGCAATTCGGCAGGGAAAAACAGCAGAAGCATTAGAGCTGGTGAGCGATTTACTGCGGCAAAATGAGCCAGCTTTGCGAATTGTGAGTACGCTGGTTGGGCAGTTTCGCCTGCGACTCTGGATCAAGCTGATGCTGGAATCAGGAGAGCGAGACGATCGAGAAATTGCTAAAGCTGCGGAGCTAAACAACCCAAAGCAGCTTTACTATCTCAAACAAGAACTCTTCTCAACTTCACTCACCCAACTGCAAAGCGCTCTACCCTTGCTGCTCAATCTAGAATTCAGCCTCAAGCGGGGTCACGATGAAACGATCGCCCTTCAAACCAAAACGATCGAACTGTGTCAAATTTTCCGAAGCCGCTAAACTTCATCGGGATCAATTCCCAGTGCTCTCAGGCGCTCTGCTAAGCGTTGCGCTTTTGATTCGGCTTCATCTGCTCTCAGACGCTCGTTTTCCGCTCGCTCTGCACCTGTCGGAATCACTTGCCCAGATCGATCGCACCACCGCAACCATAATCGCGTAATCTCTTCCTCAAACTGTCCTGACCAAAGCGTGAGACCTAATCCCACTTCCTCTAACCAAATCGACTGTCCGATCTGGGTGATTCCTTGCGGTGGTGTTAATTCCGTACACCGACCTGCAAAATTTGACCAGATTCGCAGTAAGGCTCCATTCATTTCGGTTTCACCCTGAATTTGTCGGAGCGGGTCAAACACCACATAGTAGGGAATGCGGATTTGGGAATAGAGATCTTTTTTAGTCATCGTCTTTCCCTTCTGCTGCGATTTTCGACTCAGAATCAGTTCATCGCCCTCTTGATTCGAGACAATTTCGATGCAAACTTCTGGCAGCTTGCCAAACTCCCACACAAAATAAGAGCGGTTCTCTTTTTGAGAAAAGTCCTCAGCACATTGCACATCTAAACTGAGCATGACATCGGGAACGACTGGGTCGCCCTTCAGCTTATAGAACAGCCCGACATTCGCCGCCACAAAAAACGGGGACGGTAACGCTTTAGAACTGTAGAGCGGCTCGACTAACAGCCGTTGCTGTTTTTCAGATTGAATATTGTCCACCGGCATATCGTCCTCGATCGTCAAATGGCTAATGTCTAGCTCCGTGACGATTTCATCCGTATTGAGAAGTTGACCCGTCATGAGTAGTCATCAAACTCGATAATTCATTATTGTCCAATCCTGACTGTAAATCGGGCGCATCTGAAAGTTGGGCAGTGAAGATCCGGGTGAACGGCGACAAAAATCATGGGAGTAGAGCCATCCGCTCGAACTTTTTTAACCTTCTTCCCGTTTTCTGGAACTTCTTGCAAGTAAAATAATTCAGATTCCTTGTACCTCTCTTGTGTGCTAGTTCCCCGAATGTCACACCGTCTTATGATGAACCGTGATCTCTCTTCTCTCTCTCGTTGGTTAATCAAACGCTCGATCGTGTTAGGAGCATTCTCCTCGATCGCAGTTTTAGCAGGCTGGGCACCGAATCTATCGGCTCCCTCGATCGCCCAGATGTTTGATTCTTCCGCATCGGCTCAGGAATCTTCATTCACTCGATATGTCCGTTCTGCAGTTGCCCTAGAACAACGTAGACAAGCCCTGCAAAGTCAACTCCAACAAGCCACAGGCGGAAATGTGCCCAGTGGCGTTTGCCAAAACATCAATCAAGTCAACGGAGGGGCGCGGGATCGAGTTCGTGGCTTGTGTCAGCAGTTTCGCCAGAGTTTTTACGATATTCTCGCAAGCCAAAATCCCAAACTCACGCCGGAAGAATTTAATTCGTTCCAAAGCCAAGTTGGAAGTCGTCAGATGTGCGATCGTGTTGCCCAAGAAGCTCGTCGCCTAAAGCTTGGTGAGATTAGCTGCAAAGACGCAAAATAGCAAACCTCTTTATCACTAAACACGGTAGAAGAAATCCCCTTCTAGCGTGTTTTGTATTAATTTACACGCCGTGGTTTAAATCGGAGTACGATCGCAGCGGCGATTCGAGCAATGCAGAATGAAGACAGCAAAAACGGCGAAGCTGGAATCATTCACACAGCACCGAAAGCTGGCGTAAAAATATCACCCGACTTAGAAGCTTATCTAAATCGGGTGGAAGATGAGATCGAGCTTATGGTTGCTCGACCACTAAAATAGGTACTTTAATTAGAATCCCATTGCTCCCGCAACCGCACTTAAATCAGGGTCAATTCCTTGCTTGAAGTTATTTTCGCTGAACTTGATTGCTGAATCCGGGTCTTTCAAACCGTTTCCAGTCAGGACACAAACGACAGTTGCCCCAGTTGGAACTTGATCTTTCACCTTTAGCAATCCTGCTACTGATGCAGCACTCGCAGGCTCACAGAAAATGCCTTCATTTGCTGCCAGCATTCGATAAGCTGTCAGAATTTCTTCATCAGTCACGGCATTAAAGCTACTTTGGCTTGCATCTCGAACCGCGATCGCTCGATTCCAGTTCGCCGGATTCCCAATCCGAATCGCCGTCGCTAAGGTTTCTGGATGCGTAAATGGTTCTCCCTTGACCAGCGGAGATGCACCTGCCGCTTGGAACCCCATCATTTTTGGCAATTTCGACGATCGACCTTCCTGGTGGTACTGACAAAATCCCATCCAGTACGCGCTAATATTTCCGGCATTGCCCACCGGAATACAAAGCCAGTCGGGGGCATCACCCAAGACATCAACGACTTCAAATGCCGCCGTTTTTTGTCCTTCCAGACGATAGGGATTTACCGAATTGACCAAAGTAACGGGATAATTCTGAGACATTTCGCGCACGATTTCTAAGGCGCGATCGAAGTTGCCTTTAATCGATAAAACTTCGGCTCCATATAACAGCGCTTGTGCCAGTTTACCCAAAGCTACATAGCCATCAGGAATCAGTACAAACGCCCGCATTCCACCGCGACGAGCGTAAGCTGCCGCCGCTGCTGAAGTATTTCCGGTACTCGCACAGATCACCGCTTCTGCCCCTGCCTCCTTCGCCTTTGAGATCGCCATTGTCATACCGCGATCTTTGAAGCTTCCCGTCGGATTTAAGCCGTCGTACTTGACAAAAACTTGCACCTGACGACCGATCGCTTGCGAGATTGCAGGCACCGGGATCAAGGGCGTATTGCCTTCGTGCAGGGTCACAACAGGCGTTTGATCGGTTACGGGCAGGTAGCGTCGATAGCCGTGAATTAAACCGCGCCAGGGTTGGACTCTAGGCAGTTCTTCAGAGGGAGAGGGATTTGCAAGAGACAGGCGTAAGGTCACAGGAATCAATCTTTAGAGGGTGAAATACAGTGGCAATATTCTAGTGTACTGTGTTTAGCGGCTTCAAATGCAGCCAGATTTTAATCGTTAATCACCAGATTCTGTGATTTCGGAATTTCTTCTGGAACTGAGGGAATCTGCTATCGTCTAAAAGTGGATACCAGAATACAAACTTCTGTTAAGTTTGAGTTAAGATCTTCTGGTGGTGTGAGTAAGTACAAATTACTAATCAATATGAACGCTTCAAACGGACAACTTAGTAACACTGCGGTCTGCGGTTCTCAGCGGGGTGCATCTGAAATCACGAACACGTACTCGTGTAGCGTGGCTATCGCGCAGGAGAAGATCAAATTGCTCTATCCTGTTGATCAACAAGCCAAGTTCTTCGACCTGCAAGCGGAGGCTGATCTGCTCCTCAAACAGCTTCAAGCCCTCAAACAGCAGCGAACAGAGCAACCGGTTAGCCCAGTTTCATAGAGTTCCGAAGAGGTGAGAAATAGAGAGAAACTGTAACACTCTCTATTTCTCACCTCTTCCACTTTGAACGATATACTGATTCAGTCATTACTACGAACGTTTTAATATGCGATCGTTTTGGGCTGATCCGTATTTGTGGATTCATCTTGCAGGGATTGCAGCCGTGCCGCTGTCCCTGCTTGTTTGTTTATTAGGGTTGGCAGCAGGTGATCCGATTTTGCCGCCTTGGTTGGAACTAGGACTCGTTGCGATCGCGGGCATTGCGCCGATCGCCTGGATGCAGCTTCAAAAACCCTTCTATATCTATAGTCTGCTAGCAGTGGCGCTCCGTCCTTCTCAGCTAACCGAAGCACAAAGAAAGATTTTGGCAATGTTTGTCGCTCGTCGCAATCCGATCGCGGTTGGAGTTGCGGCGTTTGTTTTATTTCTGGCACTGAAGCAGATTTACGCAATCGCGCCGATCGCAGAAGCAATCACCCCGATTCCAGCTAGAGGCTCAGGGCTAATTGTGGCAGCGCTTGGATTTTTTGCAGCTAACTTATTTCTACAAGTGCCGCTTAGCGTTCTGCTGGTGATGCTATCGAGCGAGGCAGAAGTGGCGCAGATTCAGCCGATCGAGGTTGATCAGATTCCCAACCGTCTCTTCGTGTTCGGATTTCCGGTTAATGCGATCGTCCCGCCGCTTAGAGTGGATTCCACGACTTAAAAAGATCGTCTGGATTAGAGCAAATCGACTTAGGATAAAGAAAGGAACTTTACAGCAAAGCTCCGGCTCTATCCGCGATCGTCTCTGCTTAAAATCATGGCTTTTTTTCGTCAATACATTGCCCCGCTGATTGTCGTTTTGGTGTTTGTGTTCTCGCTGGTTGTCGTCAGTGCGCGGATTTTCCTGCCGAATGATATGGCAGCCCCCGCTCCGATCGAGGAAGCGAACCCGGCCAGCGATAAGGCTCAGATTCCTGATGCCGATGCAGTCGCAGGGTTACCGCCGAACCTTGCACCCTTTATTCAAGGGTTGCCCAACGATCCGACCCAACTCTAAAGGCAGTGACGGAATTCATTCCAGGGTATTCGCTTGAACGCGGCACAGGCTCTAGACGCGAACGTGATCGTCTACTAAGCTTTATGCAGTCTACCTATCGTGAACTCTTCAAGGGTGAATTTTCTCAGCTTGAAGACGCGATCGACCGATTTTTTTCACCCGAAACGCCGCTCGTCTGGGTGCAAGGATCGAATGAATCAAGCTGGAACCCGATCGCTGGACTGTGGCTCGGAAGCGCGATCGATCAGGGCAGTGGTGATCGACAGGCTCATATTTTGTTGCTGTATGTCATGCCAGATCATCGACGGAAGGGAATAGGAGCGGCGCTAGTGCGCTACGCTGAAACATGGGCAAAGTTACGCGGCGATCGGCAAATCGGGCTGCAAGTGTTTGAAACAAATTTGCCTGCACTCGGACTTTACCGCGTTCTGGGATACGAAACTCAGTCGCGGTGGATGACCAAATCGATCGAATAGCTGGATAAAATACTTCTTATGTATAGCGATGACGATTTAACCGTTCTAGATATTGAAGCGGATTTGGAAGACCCGTTGGATCACATTCCGGCAATCGCTGATGAAGTCACGCCGAAACCGGATGCGGATGCGATGTTGCCGTTGCTGGACGCATCCGATATTCAGCAGCGAATGCTAGCGGCGCGGGTGTTTTGCGATGTGCAGGACGATCGGGCGATTCCGCAGTTAATTACGCTGTTAAGCGATCCCTGTCCGCTGGTGCGAGTAAGTGCAGCGTATGCGCTGGGTCGAAATCCGAGTCCTGATGCGGTTGAGCCGTTAATCGATCGCTATCGTCAAGATTGGAATGGCTATGTGCGAAAAGGAATTGTCTGGGCATTGGGAAATTGTCGCGATCGCCGATCGCTCGATACGTTAATCGAGGCGCTGAAAACGGATATCTCTGCGGTTAGGTTGTGGGCGGCGAGTTCTTTGGCACAGATGGCAACGTTGGGATATGAGGTTGTAGTTGCGGCTGTACCGCCATTAATTGAGGCGTTGCGGCGCGATCCAGTGGCGGCGATTCGCAGTAATTGCGCGTGGTCGCTGGGTGAGTTATGCCGCGAAATGCCCTCGAATGTGGTATACGCAACCGCGATCGATGCCTTGATTGAAGCGTTTGCGGAAGACGAAGATAGCGGAGTGCGTGAGGATGCAAAAGCCTCAATGCTGAAGGTTGGCGATGCACGAGGCTTGCAGGTGATTGAGACGCTAGAGCAAGAGGATTGGTTCTAGTCTGCGTTTTGAATCGCGCGGCAGCACTGTTCGATCGATTGCCTTTCCCGCAGTGCTGTCACAAGCGCATCGTAAGCCGCTTGATGGTTCTGCAAAAGCTCTTTGGCTCTGAGAATCGATAATCGCTCACGTTGGGGCAGCTCAGAAGCGGGAATGCCTAACTTCACTAACGTCTGACGAAATTTTTGGCGATCGTCCGTCCCGCCCTCAGAATTTCCAAAGGCTAACTGCTCTGCCGCAATTCCCGCCATCCACACCGTACAATAACGCTCGATCAGTTGAGCCGACAGCTTGCCTTGCTTTAATTCCGATTCAAGTTCTTGCGTGTCAAACTGCACGCCGCCTTGCCCGGATCGACCTTGTCGAAAGGCTTCCCAAGCGTTCAAGGTATAGCTCACAACCGGAATTTCAAGCTGTTGCGCTGTAAGAAAATGTCCGGCTTCGTGGCGTAGAACGCGATCGCGATATTCTGGTGAAAAACTGGCGAACCAGTCGAGCGCGATTGAGCCAAATTTCCCCTGCAATTGAAACGAATCCAGCGTCGCCAGTCCCAAAATGCTGAAGGCTGCGATCGCGGGAACCGCAGGTGGAATGTGCAGCAGTGGACTGAGCAACGTCGAAAGCGTCATGCCAAAAATACCAATGGCAACGAGATTTAGAGCCGTTTGATTCATGGTGAGGGACTGGGAGAAGGGGAAGCTTGCTGTTGCTGAAACTCTTTCGATTTGTAGAAGGTTTCTAAACTGGCTTTATCTCCGACAAACCGCCAATGCCAGGGTTCATAAGTTACCCCCTGCTTGTTTCCTTTGGGAAAAGACAACTCAAAGTTAAATCGGGTAGCATTCTTGCTGAGCCACTGAAACGCGGGCGTTTTTTCAAAATCTGGACTGAGATTCGTGGCAGGAACATTGCCATCCCCGATGTCGATCGCATAACCCGTGTGATGTTCACTGTATCCGGGTGGGGCGCTCACTAAAGCCCGCTCCTGTAGCGTTTGCGATCGCTCTGCTTTGATCTCGAAATAAATTTGCTGTTGTGCGCTAATTGATCGAAATGCTGAAATCGGATTCAGAATGACTTCTTCTGCACTCGCTGCTGCCGCCATCTCTCGAAACGCTCTTGCAGCAGGACTCCGCATCTTCATGGCTCCATCGGCGCTGATGGGTTCTAACTCAGATTTTGGCGCTTCAGGATAGGCAAAATGATTGAGAAGGCGCTCATCTGCGGATTGGGGACTGAGCGAAGCAGCCGGAGAAGGAGATGCTGCGACAGTGGGATTGCTGCGAGTTTGTGCAGCTTGATACGCAAACCAGCCGCCGCCAGACAGCAGCGCGATCGTACCGAATCCCCCCAGCCCCCATAGCCAGGGAAGCAGTTGAGATTTCGGTTTAGCTAATTCAACCACCGTTTCACGTTCCGCGATCGGGATATCGTCAAACGATGGCGGATCCTGCTGCGACTTTCCCGGTTGGCTGGCGTTACTCAAAACGTCATCTCCTCAACGTTACTTTACATAGTATGTCAGGTGAACGAATGATCGCACATTAGAGACGCGCCAAGAAGCCGTAGTTCCCCGTACAACGCTGCCAATTATTGTCCTGTATACTGAACCCGATAAATTCGATTGTTTGCTTCGTCGGTAAATAAAAGACTGCCATCATTTAGAACGAGCAATCCAACCGGCCTACCCCAAGTCGTTGGGATTTTTGGATCAAGTAGAAATCCAGTGAGAAAGTCTTCGTACTGCCCTTGAGGCCGACCCTCGCTAAACGGCACGAACACGATTTTATACCCGGTTCCTTGTGAACGATTCCACGATCCTCGGAAGGCGACAAACGCACCGTTGCGATACTTTTCTGGAAAGGTATTGCCTGTATAAAAGCGCAGTCCTAATGCAGCAGAATGCGCCTCAAATAAAACATCAGGAGTGCGAGTCTTTGCCGCGAGATCAGGACGAGTGCTCTTACCATCGGCTTTCAGGTGACGGGGATCTAGACGATCGGGGCTGAGATAAGCGTAGGGCCAGCCGTAGAATGCGCCCGCTTCGACCTGAGTGAGATAATCGGGGACTAAGCCATCTCCGAGGTTGTCACGTTCGTTTACCGTGGCGAATAATGTTCCAGTTTGGGGGTTGAAGTCGAGTCCAACTGGATTTCTCAGCCCAGCGGCAAAGGTCTGCCGATCGCTCCCGTCTAAATTCATCACCTGAATCGAGGCGCGGGGTAAAGGTTCTTCATCGGCATTTGATCGCGATCCGACAGAAACGTAAAGCTTCTGTCCGTCAGGGGATGCTACAACATTTCTCGTCCAGTGCTGGTTATACCCTTGTCCTGGAAGCTCTGTAATTTTTTCGCCTCGTCCTGAAATTTGATTATTTACGTAGGGAAACCGTAGAACTGCGTCAGTGTTGCCGACAAAAAACGAATCACCTGCAAACGTCATTCCAAGCGGTAAATTTAATCCGTTTTCGGCGGTGGCAAAGGGTCTACGGCTAAACACAGCACCATCTCGGTGCTGAAGCAGCATAATCCGGTTTTGGCGAGTTTCAGTCACCAAGACCTCGCCGTTCGGAGTAAGTGCTAGCCAGCGCGGTCGATCGAGTCCTTCGGCAAAGACATTGACCGTGAATCCTGCCGGAACCCGCAGCACCGGATTGTCTGGAACGGGCACGACAGATGGAGGCTTTGAAGCTCTATCTGGCTGACTCGGCGGTGGAAGTTGCGCCAAATTCACTCGGAGCGGCTGCGGTTCAAGCACTTCTGTGCGAATTGTGCGGCTTGGGGTAGAAGAAGCCTGTGCGGGTCGAGGCTCGCTTCCCGTTTCAGAAGGTTGCGTTGTGCAGGCACTTAATGCTGCGATCGCCAGCAGCATTGCAGCGAAGGCACTTTTAGAAGAACGAATCAGCATGAAGGCAGGAAAACAGTGCAGTTTCTAGCGTACAGATAGAAACACAATTTGACATCTTTGACGAGGTAGATGTTGCTAATCCTGAAGCCTTTTGCAGAACTGATTGGGAATCGCACATAAACCGCTCAACAAAGTGGGGATTCTTCTTGCATTCTTGCCGGTTCCCCGATACGATGAGAATCGAAGAAAAATACGTAAACATTAGCGACAAACCGTAGAATAAGGAGAACACAATGAAGGGTTGGCGGTTCCAGACACAGTGGGCGAAGACTGCCCAAAGATTTCAAGCATTTTGGACACCTCGATCGCTACGCAAATCAGTCTCACTCTTTGTGATTGGGGTGAGCTTGAGCTTTGCGATCGCGGCTTGCGGGGGTGGCAATGATGCTTCAACGCCTGCTGCTGGAGGAAATGCCAGTCCGGTTTCCAATTCAGCAAAAGATGTTGAATTGACGCTAGTAAGCTACGCGATTCCGAAAGCGGCGCACGATGCAATTATTCCTAAATTTGTCGAGCAGTGGAAAAGAGAGAAAGGTCAAAACGTTACCTTTAAGCAAAGTTATGGGGGTTCTGGTTCTCAAACCCGCGCGGTGATCGACGGTTTAGAAGCCGACATTACGCATTTGGCGTTAGCCGCCGACACCGAGAAGCTGGTCAAAGCTGGACTGGTGAATTCAGGCTGGGAAGCCAGAGTGTCGAATAATGGCACGGTGGCGAAAACGGTAGCAGCGATCGTCGTGCGTCCCGGCAATCCCAAAAATGTTAAAACCTTCCAAGATTTGACCCGCGATGATGTGAAATGGGTCACGGCTGATCCGAAAACCTCAGGTGGCGCACGCTGGAATTTCCTAGTGTTGTGGAATGATGCCCTCAAACGCAACAATAATGATGAAGCGAAAGCGAAAGAGTTTGTGACTCAGGCCTACAAGAATGTGGCAGTGTTGGCGAAAGATGCTCGCGAATCAACTGACGCTTTTGCGAAACAAGGTCAAGGGGATGCGTTGATTCAGTATGAAAACGAAGTCATTCTGGCGAAGCAAAAGGGAGAAGCGCTCGATTATGTTGCGCCCGACGTGAATATCTCGATCGATACTCCGGTGGCTATCGTGGATAAAAACGTAGACAAGCATGGAACCCGCGAGGTGGCTGAAGCCTTTGCAAAGTTCTTGTTTACTCCCGAAGCCCAGGCTGAATTTCTCAAGCTCGGCTTCCGTCCGCTCGATAGTGCTGCTGGAACGAAAGCGGATACGGCAAAACTGCCTCCTGTAACGAAATTGTCATCCATTCAGGATTTTGGTGGCTGGAGCAACGTGCAGACGAAATTCTTTGAAGATGGCGGCGTATTTGATCAGACGCTCGCTGCCTCCAAACAATAGTAGAGTTGATAGTTGATCCGCGATCGCGAAGCGTAGTGTAACTCTCGCTCTTGACGATCGCGGAATTTCTCATTTGGAGTGATTGATGATGGTTGCTTCCAGTCCTACAGGATCTGAGAAAGTCCCAGTTTGGAAAATGATGGTTCGATCGATTGTGCAAGCTCCATGGACGTGGCGCATCATGATCGGGTATCTCGCCGTGATGCTGTTTGTGCCTGTTACCGCAATGTTCTTAAGGGCATCGACGGTTGGCGTGGAGAGATTTTGGCAAATTGCAACCAGTCCGATCGCGCTTGCTACGTATGACATTACGTTTACAACTTCACTGATTGCAGCATTAATCAATGGTGTGTTTGGCACATTGATTGCTTGGGTGTTAGTTCGCTATGACTTTCCGCTCAAGCGATTTATTGATGCGTCGGTTGATTTACCGTTTGCGTTGCCCACTGCGGTAGCGGGGTTAACGTTAGCCACGGTTTACAGCGAGAATGGCTGGATCGGTTCGCTGCTTACACCCTTTGGAATCAAAGTCGCATTCACACGATTAGGAGTGGGAGTTGCGATGATCTTTATCTCATTACCGTTTGTGATTCGCACCGTGCAGCCTGTACTCGCTGAAATGGAAAAAGAAATCGAGGAAGCGGCTTGGAGCTTGGGCGCGTCAGATTGGCAAACGTTTCGGTATGTGATTCTGCCGCCGTTGTTGCCTGCAATCATAACGGGTGTGGCGCTAGGATTCTCGCGTGCAGTCGGTGAATATGGCTCAACGGTGATCATTGCTTCAAATACACCGTTTAAAGATCTAATTGCGCCTGTGTTAATTTTCCAGCGTCTTGAGCAATACGATTATGCGGGCGCAACTGTGATCGGAATTGTGTTGCTGTTTATTTCGTTAGTGATGCTGTTGGGCTTGAACCTCTTGCAAGCTTGGGGTCGTCGCTACGATACAGGTTCTTCAACTCGACGAGTAGGACATTAATCATGAGTACGATCGTTTCTTCGCCCCGCTCTAAATCAGGAGCGAAAAAGAAAACTGAGTGGGTGCCGATCGTGCTGATTACGATCGCGATCGGGTTTCTCGCTCTGATTATTTACATTCCTGCGATTAACGTTTTTTACCAAGCGTTTAGGAAGGGAATGGGGCCATTTCTGGCAAATATACGGCAGCCGAATTTTATTACTGCGGTGAGATTAACGATCGCACTGGCAGCCATCTCAGTCCCGCTGAATACCATTTTTGGACTGTGTGCAGCCTGGGCACTGGCGCGGAAACAGTTTCGCGGTCGTACACTGTTGCTTAGCATCATCGATTTGCCGTTTGCCATCTCGCCTGTGGTTGCTGGGTTAATGCTGGTGTTGCTGTATGGGCGAAATGGTTGGTTTGGACCTGCCCTGCAAGCGGCAGATATCAAGATTATCTTTGCGTTTCCGGGGATGGTGTTGGCGACGATGTTTGTGAGCTTGCCGTTTGTGGCGCGGGAAGTGATCCCGGTGCTAGAGGAAATTGGTCCAGAGCAAGAAGAAGCAGCAAGCACACTGGGAGCTAGTAACTGGCAGACTTTTTGGCGGGTCACATTACCCAGTATTCGTTGGGGATTGCTTTATGGGTTGATTTTGACCAACGCAAGGGCAATGGGCGAATTTGGTGCGGTGTCGGTTGTGTCTGGGAACTTAGCTGGAAAGACGCAGAGTTTGCCGTTGTTTGTGGAAGAAGAGTACAAGCAATATGCGACTGAATCAGCTTACTCGGCGGCGGTATTGTTGGCGCTGTTAGCAGTAGTAACGTTGGTGGTGAAGGAGATTATGCAGCGTAAAACGCGGGTTCAAGATGAGCAGGAATAGGAAATCATCGCGCTAAGTGTTCTTCAATCAAGCATTGGTGCTTCGTTTTAGGCGGTCTCAGCCCCCTGGATCTTTTATTCTGGGGGATTTTGAGAAAGATGAAGAAGGCTCGATCTCTAGAACGCTCTAATCGCAAAGTTGAGAAATGCTTTCTCAAGCAGAATCGAGCCAATGAAAGTCTTAATTAATCTCCTTAAAGTTCCCCACTCGTGGGGGATTTGGGGGTACAATCCACCCAAACCGAAGCAAAAAAAATCAGGGCGTAATACCCTGATCCATGTGAAGCGTTTATCAACGGAAACCTAAAAATCTATAAAAACATCCGAGAAGCGAACTTCTCAAAATTTGCTTGTGTTTGATGAAGGAGCTGTTCTCGACTATCTGGCGTATTCGTTAAGCTAGGAACTAGATTCCGGGCTTGAAGCGCCATATGCAATTGGAGATGAGCAACATACTCGCTGAATTCTTCTTGGGAAGCTGATTGTGTCAACGAGGTTTTTAATAACTCTGATGTGCGCGAATCCAAAGTGTTCTCTCCTAGACGATCGACAAATTACCGTCGGTGGTAGTCGAACGAAGCTGAATCATCCGACAGATTGATTATTCCAGCAAAGTTAGGGTTTGCGCCACACTTCTTCAAAGATGTTTACGTTATTCATTAAATTTTCTGATCAAACCTTCGATTCCTTCAACGATCAAGATCTTCGTGCTTAACTTTTGCTCAAGTTCTTCGACGCTCATATCGTCGAGAAATACAGCCTCACCCTGCTTGAGCATCACAGACGGCAACAGAATGCCATCGCCTAAATTCTGCCCCTGAAGCGCAATCAAGATGTCTCGACCCGTGAGCAATCCGGTTACAGTAATGCTTTGCCCCCAGTAATCGCTGTTGAGGGCAACCATGCGAACGGTTAAGCCTTCGACTTGATTGAAGCGATCGAGCAGTGGCATAAAGGCTTTCTCAACTGCATTTCCCAGAACCCAAATATAACTTCGACTACGTGTAACTTTCTTTGGCAATCGTTTTGCTGCCGTCTCAAATTCTTTTAAAAACAGACGAATGGAACCGACTCCGTTTCCAATCTGCGGATAGTCTCCGTAGTCTGCTTCAGGCGGTAAGTCCATTCCCGCGATCAAAAACCACTCGTCGGCTAACCAAACGATCGTCGCTCCGTATTCTTTCCGAAATCGGGCTTGCAGTGCTTGAACTTGGGCGATCACCTCTCGCGCCTTCTCTGGTGAAACGGGAATTAATTCATCTTCAGTTGGGCGAAAT
This sequence comes from Cyanobacteria bacterium FACHB-DQ100, assembly GCA_014695195.1. NCBI lineage: Bacteria > Bacillati > Cyanobacteriota > Cyanobacteria bacterium FACHB-DQ100. Next base: position 174,323 of record JACJNW010000022.1, read on the forward strand.
CGAGTTAAACCGACCGGGACAACCGCGATCGATGCCACCGCCGGAATTTCTTCTTTATGAAACTGGGCGAGATCTTCGATCGTCCGGGTGAGATGTTCGCCGTCATTAATTCCAGGACACAATACAACTTGAGCATGAACCTGTAAAAGCCGCTCTTGGAACCAGTGCAATTGCTCCAAGATTTGCCCTGCGCGGAGGTTCTTGAGCAAGCGAATTCTCACCTCTGGCTCCGTCGCATGAACCGAAACATAGAGCGGCGAAAGCCTCATGCGCTCAATTCGACTCCATTCGCGCTGAGTCAGGTTGGTTAGGGTGAGATAGCTTCCGTAGAGAAAGCTCAGTCGATAGTCATCATCTTTGAAGTAAAGACTTTCCCGCTTTCCGGGGGGCTGTTGGTCAATAAAGCAGAATGGACAGCGATTTGTACACTGCATCAAGCCATCAAACAAGGCTGTGTCGAACTCTAAGCCCAGATCCTCATCGTAATCTTTCTCGATCTCGATGTGATGGGTTTTGCCTTTCTGATCCAGCACTTCGAGTTCTATGAATTCGTCTGCACATAGAAACTGATAATCAATCAAATCGCGGGGCTTTTCACCGTTGATCGACACAACTCGATCGCCCGCTTCAAACCCAATTTCTTCTGCGATCGACCCTGATAATACACGGGTGATTAAAGCTGGACGGATAGAAAGCTCGCTCATGACTCGAAATTACACGGCTTTTCTAGTCTAAACTTCCTTCAAAACCTTTGTGGCGATCGCAAGCAACAACGTAATACCCAACGCCAAACGATACCAAACAAAGACCCAGGTACTCTGACGCTGAAGGAATTTCAACAACCAAGCGATCGATAAATACGAAAAGATAAACGCCGATACAACGCCCACAAGCAGCGGTAAACCTTTATCGGCTTCTTGTAGCACGTCTTGCGCTTGAACGAGAGTTGCAATTGCTAGCGTTGGAATGCCTAGTAAAAATGAAAATCGTGCGGCGGTCTCTCGACGCAATCCAAGAAATAACGCTGCGGTTAAAGTCGAACCCGATCGCGAAGCTCCGGGCAGCAAAGCAATCATTTGTCCTAAACCTACGAGAATTCCATCTTTAATCTCCAGTTCATCAAAGCCGCGTTTCCGAGTTCCAATTTTCTCTGCCAATCCAAGTAAAAGCGACATGACGATCGACATCGTGGCGATAATCATCACGCTTTCTGGCAGCATATTTAATTTCTTCAGCACAAAGCCCACTCCCAGTGCTGGAATTGTGCCGATCGCAATACCGACCAAAATTTTCCATTCCTCGCGATTCCAGTCTTTGCGCTTAAATGCCGTCAATGCGCCTGACAGAATTGCCCGGATATCTTTCCAGAAGTAAATCACTACGGCAATCACGCTGCCGAATTGAATCGCATCGATCGCGGCTTTATTCCATTGATTCTGCCAGCCGAAGATGTCTGTAAAAATAATCAAATGAGCGGTACTACTAATTGGCAAAAACTCTGTAATGCCTTGAACCAAGCCCAGCACAATGCCTTGAAACAAAGCAAAAAGACCATCGACCTGATTTGCGACGAGAAAAACTGGCATCATGCGCTTCCTTAAACCTACTGAGGGACAACACTCTCGCTGTGAGTTTACAGCCTTTCTAAAAAATGCTGATGATCAATTCCGAAATTCTTCAGCGATTTCCGTAAAATTCCACTACGATTAGAGGTATCCCCCCAGGGGGTATCCGCCGAAAGGAATGATTCAGCCTTTTCGATTGACAGCCTGAAGATTTCCTATGGTAGTGTTAAGTTAAGTTAACAAAATTAACAGGTTTAAGAATCCTTGCTTACCTATCCGCCCCATTCCAAAACCACCTACTCTCCAGAGGCTGAAGTGATTGCGGTTTCTGAATCTTCTTTCGTTGAGTGCTCTGCTCCCCCCCGTGGGCTTCTCATTTTCGGTGCATCGGTCTTTTTAGTTTCGGTTCCCGTTTTTTTTGAAGCTCCCCTTGTACGATCGCTCCCTCTCCTCTGCCTGATGCTAACTTCAGTCTGGGTTTGGCTCTCGATCGCACTTTCCGCAAAACCTCACACAAAGCACTGGGGCGAACTCCTCACAGGATTTACCTGGACTTGGTTGGCTGGATCGCTCTACTGGGGCTGGATGCGCTGGGAACCGACGCTGCACCTTCCGATCGAAGCGATTGGATTACCGATCGCGATTTGGGGTCTCAGACAAAATTGGTGCAAGCTGGGAAACTTCTTCTACTTAGGCTCGCTGTTTGGGACTGCACTCACCGATCTTTACTTTTATCTTACGGATCTAATTCCCTACTGGCGCAAACTCATGCAGGTTGAACCCGATGCCGTTCAGCCTGTCTTTCAGCAAGCTCTGATTCAGATGTACACACCGTCGGGTATCTTCTGGGTGATTGTACTAGCAGCTTCATTACTCATTGTTGGTATGGCTTCGCTACGAATGAAAACAGCACCTTGGATTGCGTTTGGTGGCGCGGTGCTGAGTACAATCTTGGTTGACAGCTTATTTTGGGTTGCAGCGACCCTGGCATAGCTACTTAGAGTTCATGAATTTCTTCTAAGTAGCTACGCCAGAATTGCGGAAATTACGGGCAAAAATAATTTACCTTACTTTCATATTCCAAGCGCTACTACTGAAACATTTCCGCGTTGAGCGTTGCATCATAAGGGAGGATGCACTCTTTCCTTGTTGAGCCTGTGGTCATTCTCCAACCCATTCCCCACCTTGTGCTGCACAGCAGCGATCTGAATAGCCGCCAGCTTCCGTTGGTGGGAAACAATTGCTGGACGATCGGACGGAGCGAAGACAATACCTTTGTGATTCCCGATCGCTGGATTTCTCGAAATCACGCAATGCTGCAATCGATGGAAACCGGGGAATTTTACCTGATCGATTTGGGCAGTCGGAATGGAACTTTTGTCAATGGGCGACGAGTGAGTATCCCGGTCACTTTGCGGAATGGCGATCGTTTAACCTTTGGGCAAACTGAACTGGATTTTGTTTGCCCCCAAAATCGCCCAACCGCCAACGCTGACGATTCTGACTCTAGAGACTTCACAGCGACCGCAACCCTTCATGTCCGCCGTTTAATCTCAGTTTTGGTGATTGATATTCGAGACTTTACGGTTCTGACGCGCCAACTCGACGAGAAGGTGCTGTCTGAAGTGATCGGGACTTGGTTTCGGCAAGCAGGCAATATTATTCGGGAGTATGGAAGCTGGGTTGACAAGTATATTGGCGATGCGGTGATGGCAGTCTGGACGCACGGAGCGCAGGGAGTCGATCGAGATGAAGCACTGCGGATTTGTCAGGCGATCGCTGCACTACACCAGATGACCAGTAATCTGTATCATCAATACCCGCTACCCTTTCCGTTAAAGATTGGGGCAGGGGTGAATACGGGATTTGCGATGGTGGGCAACACTGGAAGCGGCGATCGACCAGACTATACAGCATTAGGCGACACGGTAAACGCTGCATTTCGGCTGGAATCCGCGACCAAGCAGCTTGGACTAGATATTGCTTTAGGTGAGCGAACTTATCAACATCTCGCGGAACAAATCGGCAATGTGCAGTTTTTGGAGCGCTACTGCGTTGACCTCAAAGGATATGACACGCCGACTCCGACTCATGCTTGCTCGTTTGCCGATCTCGATCGCTTCCTCCGAGCAACGCTAGGGACTGTCCGTTGATTTCGATGCAGCAAGATTCTCCGATCGTATCCGCAAGATGATAGGCTCTAATAAAAGCTGTGTATTGCGTTTGCTCGATCCAGTTGGGAGGGACTAACAATGAAACGTTTGATTCGCTTTTTGGCGGTTTTTAGTTTGGTGGTGGGCTGTCTGGGTTGGTTATCCCAAACCGCAGTCGCAGCAAACTTGAATAGAGTGACGGTGTTAGCGGCAGACTACCGCAACGTCGTGGAAGATAAAATGGCGACCGAGTTCGGTAAGAAGCTCGATTTGAACAACACGAATGTTCGTGCTTTCCGCCAACTGCCGGGATTGTATCCGACTTTGGCAGGCTTGATTGTGAAAAATGCGCCTTATGAATCGGTAGAGGATGTACTCAACATTCCAGGCTTGAGCGACAAGCAAAAGGAACTTCTAGAAGCGAATTTAGATAACTTCGTGGCGACTGAAGTGTCTAAAGAGCTAGTGGAAGGGGGCGATCGCTATAACAACGGCATTTACCGCTAATATAGTTTTCACTTTGTAGGCTGACGCTCTATGCAGGGTTTAATCTGCATAGAGCGATTTTTTATTTCAGGGAAAGCGATGTTGCAATCTGCGTATGATGTGTTGGTGGTCGGGGCAGGCGCGGCAGGGTTATACACAGCGCTCTCGCTGCCCCAGCATTACCGAGTCGGTTTGATTACGAAAGATAGTGTGGCTCGCTCTGCCAGTGATTGGGCGCAGGGTGGGATTGCGGCGGTGATCGACCCACAAGACTCGGCTTCGCTCCATATTACCGATACATTAGTTGCGGGAGCGGGCTTATGTGACGAGGATGCGGTTAAGTTTTTAGTTGAAAATGCGGCGGAATGTATTCATCATCTGGTTGATTTGGGGGTGGCGTTCGATCGTCACAATCATCAACTAGCGCTGACCTTAGAAGCAGCTCATTCCCGGCGGCGAGTGCTTCATGCGGCAGATACGACTGGGCGAGCCGTAGTGAGTGTTTTAGCCGAACGGGTGCTAGAACGACAGAATATTCAGGTTTTAGACCAAACCTTTGTGCTGGATTTGTGGTTGGATTCGGAAAATCAGTGTCAAGGCGTTTGTTTGATTTACAAATCTGAGGTGCATTGGGTTCGTGCTCAGGCAGTGATTTTGGCAACTGGGGGAGGGGGACAGGTTTTTGCTCAGACGACCAATCCGGCGGTGAGTACCGGGGATGGAGTGGCGATCGCGCATCGAGCCGGAGCGATTCTGCGCGATTTAGAATTTATGCAGTTTCATCCGACGGCGTTGACCAAACCAGGTGCGCCAAGATTTTTGATTAGTGAAGCAGTGCGGGGAGAAGGGGCGCATTTGATCGATCGCTCCGGGTATCGGTTTGCGTTTGATTATCATCCTTCGGGTGAATTGGCTCCCCGTGATGTGGTGAGCCGCGCTATTTTCAATCACATTCAAAAAACTGAAGCCGATCCTGCGACTGCTACCGTTTGGCTGGATTTGCGCCCGATTCCCACCGAAACGATTCAGCATCGATTCCCAAACATTATTCAGGTTTGCCAAAAGTGGGGAGTCGATGTGTTCAAAGAGCCGATTCCTGTTGCACCCGCAGCACATTACTGGATGGGGGGAATTGGGACGGATTTAGAGAACCAGACTTCGATCGCGCATCTCTATGCCGTAGGTGAAACTGCAAGTACCGGAGTTCATGGAGCCAATCGCTTGGCAAGCAATTCGCTGTTGGAATGTTTGGTGTTTGGAGCGCAGTTCCGATCGCTATCGCTAGACCCGATTTCCGCAGCCCCTCTAAAAGCGGTTGAAACCTTATCAGTTGAGTTCGACCCGGAGCCAATTGAGCAATTCCGTGCTGCTTTACGTCGGTTGGTTTGGCAGAGTGCAGGAATTTCGCGAGAGCAGAAAACGCTAGATGCTGCGATCGCTCAAGTTCAATCTTGGCAGCAGGAATTTCTGCAACTGCCGCTGAGCCAGCTTTTATGCAATTTCAAGCTCGATCGCGCTCTTAAGCTGAATCTTTCTGCTCAAGATCTTCGATCTTGGGGTGAACTGTACAACTTATTCGATATTGCGGTGTTGATCCTAAAAAGTGCAGCGCTCAGAACGGAAAGTCGCGGCGGACATTACCGATCGGACTTTCCTCAAACGTCTGAAACTTGGCGAGTCCATACGATCGTCAAGCAAAATCACTGGACAACTGCGCCCGTTAGAGATATTTCTGCACCACCTGCCAACCCGTGATCGATACCCAGACGAGGCTCAAACACAGCAAGAAGTTTACGCCTACATGCACTGATCGCGCCCAAGGCTGGCTCGGAATTTGCACCGCGCTCCAAGCCGAGAGAAATATGAGTTCTACCACTGCCAGCCCTGACCAAAGATGGTTAGAATGCCCTAAACTGCCGTAGTGACCTAGCGTTCCAACGATCCCAATGCCAAGCAAAACTAGAACGAGAACCGCGATCGCAATTCCCACACCGATATGGATCGATCGCAGTCGTTTCGCTCCAAACAGCAATTCTGATCCAGTCGCAACTTGAACCAGATACGCGGCGATCGTTAGACCCATTGCCCAAGCTGCAATCCGCCACAGCCAAATAAAAGAAGGTAAATCCAAAGCCTTCACCGAACTTGTCTTCTTCATTGTGCAAAAAAACAGCCACGATCGGTCATGGCGATCGTGGCTATTGATTTGAAATCAGTCTTTTAACCCGTAAGCGGTACTCTTAAGCAATGACTAATCTTAAAGAAATGTAAGTATACAAAGCTTTATGAGTCTGTCGAAGCCATTGCTAATCCTAGAGGTTTGGAAAACGGTTCGTCCTCGCCCTCCTCGCTCACCATCAAGCTTGAACAGGGAATAGTGTCCGACAAGATCGCGCTTGCCATCATTCCTGTGTGAATCTCAAGTTGAGCGTTAGCCATCGCTTCAAAAAGCAACCGTTGCCCCGGAAAAACTACACGCTCAAAATACCAATTTGGCACATTTGTAATCCGAGCAATTTGAATTTGACTTGTTGCATTCACATAACAACAAAGAATGGGATCAGATCCACCCAATGGTAGAGGATCAAGAGTTTGAGGCATGGCAGTTAAAGACCCTACGTTAAATAACAGGCTGTTTCTGAACACTAACACTGGGTGATCCCTGACGACTGTAAACGCGATTACCAATGTTGCTTTTTAAGACGATTTGTGCGTTGAAATTGAGCCATATCAAGCGATTAACAAACAATTAAGTCTGCTTAATCTCTGAATACTGAATACAACAAACTTGCATTCAATATTTAGTGAGAAGAATTAATCATGATTGACGACTGCGCTCCTGGAGATAAAACTGGCGCTTAGCCATGCAGAGAACTGAAGTCAGTGATATCGTAAAGTTATGTGAAATAAATTCAGGATCTCGATGCGGGATCTTGCCTCGGGCGACTGTGAGTAAAATGCTATGGAAACTCGAATTCTCTACGTTCGACTGCCTTGTAATCCCATTTTTCCGATCGGTGTAGTTTATCTTGCCGATCACGTTCATAAACAGTTTCCAAACATTACGCAAAAGATTTTTGATTTAGGCACGGTTCCGCCCCTGGATTATGTCTCAGCGCTGGATGCTTGCATTGATGAGTTTCAGCCTACTTTGCTGGTGTACTCTTGGCGCGATATTCAGATTTACGCTCCGGTGGGTGGGCGGGGCGGCAACCCGCTTCAGTACACCTTTGAATACTATTACGCCCTGAATCCACTTCTGAAAGCGCGAGGCGCTCTGGGCTTACTCCGAATTGCGTCGGGCTATTACGGTGAACTGTGGCGCAATTCTAATCTGATTCGACGGGGGGTAAAACGCGCTAAACGATACAATCCCGATGCGAAAGTGGTTGTAGGTGGCGGTGCGGTGAGCGTGTTTTATGAGCAAGTGGCGAAAAGCTTGCCAAAGGGCACGATCGTCTCAGTCGGTGAAGATGAAACACTGCTAGAGAAATTGCTGCGGGGTCAGGATTTTCTCGATGAACGCTGCTATATCGTGGGTGAAACGAAGCCCCGCGATCGCATGATTCATGAGTTTCCAACTCCGATCGAAAAAACTGCCTGCAACTACGGTTACATCTCTCAGATTTGGAAAGAGTTTGAATATTACTTTCAGTCTCAGGATTTCTACATCGGAGTGCAAACGAAGCGCGGCTGTCCGCATAACTGCTGCTACTGCGTTTACACGGTAATTGAAGGGAAGCAAGTGCGGATCAATCCCGCCGATGAAGTTGTTAAAGAAATGAAGCAACTTTACGACAAAGGCATTCGTAATTTCTGGTTTACCGATGCTCAGTTTATTCCAGCTCGGAAATACATGGATGATGCGATCGAACTGCTGCAAAAAATTGTCGATGCAGGCATGACGGATATTCACTGGGCAGCCTACATTAGGGCGGACAATCTCACGCCGCAGCTTGCGGATTTGATGGTCAAAACCGGAATGAATTACTTTGAAATCGGCATCACGAGCGGATCTCAAGAACTCGTTCGTAAAATGAGAATGGGCTACAACCTCAGAACCGTTCTAGAGAATTGTCGCGATCTCAAAGCCGCCGGATTTAACGATCTCGTTTCGGTGAACTATTCGTTTAACGTAATCGATGAGCGACCGGAAACGATTCGACAAACGATCGCCTATCACCGTGAACTCGAACGCATTTTTGGAGCAGATAAAGTTGAGCCTGCAATCTTCTTTATCGGTCTGCAACCGCACACCCATCTAGAAGAGTACGCCTTCAAAAGCGGCATTCTTGAGCCAGGATACGACCCAATGAACGTCAAACCCTGGACAGTCCGAAAACTGCTTTGGAATCCAGAACCGCTCGGCTCATTCTTTGGGGAAGTGTGTTTGCAAGCATGGAAACGCAATCCCAATGATTTTGGGCGCGAAGTTATGGATATTCTAGAAGAAAGACTCGGATGCGCCGACCTTGAAGAAGCGTTAACCGCGCCGATCGACAAGCCCAACTCTCAACTCGTTACCGCCTCGTAATTCCCCCGCTTTCTTACTTCTCCCACTGATATGCTGGAAGGTTCGATTCTCAATGATCTCCGAGTGGCTCACCAACCGGGAGCGCTCGGCAAGCGCCCCCTTAATTTTGGTGTGTACTACAAAAACACGCTCGTTTCGCTCTGTCACGCGCTGGAAGACTGCATTCTCAGTTGCTCTAGTGCGCCGCTAGTGGTTACTGCCTTCCAACGGGGAAAATGGTACCTCGCAGAAGCCGATCGCTACGGTGAAATCGCCGATCATGCTCAACAGATTGTGATTATGGCTTCTGGAGATACAGGCTTTGCGGAACACCCCACTAGCCAGCGATCGAATGTGGCACTGGTTGAACTGGAAAAATCCGACCCGGTGGCGCAAGAATGGCACTTGATGATTCTGGCTCCTTCGTATACTGCGATGGTGCTGTGTCAGGAGCTGACACCGGAAGATTACGGGGTGCAAGGCGTTCCAACTGAAGATCTAGAGCGGAAATTTTACGGATTCTGGACATTCGAGGCGGGGTTAGTCGAGGAGACGGTTAATATTGCGATCGCTCATATCGAGCGGTACAATCCCAGCTTGGCAAATCAACTGCGATCGCGAGTGGCTGAAATTTCTGTTCAAACTAGCGAACAAGACGAGATTTATCAAGCCGTTTCGATGGTCGTGAACTATCTTCAGGTGGGACAGGAAGATTTGCGAGCGCGCTCAAAGCACGAAGCATTGGATAACAATCTGACTTCCAATGAGCTTCAAGCCTTTCTCCGACTGGCTCAACTGATCGATCAAACCGATATCAGCAATCCAAATGCGGCGGCTGAAGTGGCAACCTTGTCTGAGGCAATGGCGCAACTGCTCGATCTTCCCGCGTGGCAGTTGAATCGATTAAAACTCTCAGCCTTGCTGCACCGATTAGCATTCCTGCGGCGAGCGGATAGTGTTTTGAGCCCAGGAAGTTTTGGACGAATTTCTGAGCAGCAAACCGAAGAAGCGCCTTGCTGCCCGATCGTTCCCGGTGCTCAAATTTTGCGGAATATGGGACGAATGAACGCGATCGCCACGATCGTCACGCACCAATCTGAGCAATGGAACGGGCAAGGACAACCCGCCGGACTTGCAGGCGATGAGATTCCCCTAGAATCAAGAATTCTCGGGTTACTGGCAGAGTTTCAGCAGCGAGTCACCCAGGAGCAATCAACGAATCCTGAGACGGCTTTGAACCATGCCCTTGCTCAATGTCAGGCAGAAGCAGGCGATCGCTGGGATAGCAAGCTGGTTGAAGCTTTGGGTCTTTTAGTCAGTGCCATGCAGCAAGGATTGAGCTTACCGATTCAAACTCCCAAAATCGCGGCTGGAATGTGGCTTCTGGATTCACACTCGGATGACGAGCTGTTAGATTTGTCTGACAAAGTAACGGAGCAGGTGTGATGGACATTGGGGCAATTCGATCGGGGAAAGTCAAACAGCTTGCAGGTGCGGATCTCCAGGATGAAGATCTCTCGAAAGCTGAATTAAGTGGTGCGAATCTTGCAGGTGCAAAGCTCTCTGGCGTAGATTTCACAAACGCAAAGTTATCTGGTGCCGTACTAGACGGTGCGAACCTAGTCGGGTGTCAATTGATTGGCACAGATTTGCGGGCGACCTTGACAGGTGCGAACTTGATGCAGGCAGATTTAACCGAGGCGGATCTGCGCGGGAGTAACTTGCGGGGTGCGAACTTGATGCGATCGCGCCTCACTCGTGCCAACTTAGCGGGTGCATTCCTCAGTGGCACAAATTTAATGGGAGTCAGTTTACAAGGCGTTGATCTGCGTGGGGCTGACCTGCGGGGTGCGAACCTGAGCGGCGTTAACTTGCACGGAGCAAACTTGTGCCAAGCCGATCTGCAAGGCGCACAACTCACCGAAGCAAACTTAGAGGAAGCTGACTTACAGGGTGCGAACCTAGCAGGCGCAAACTTGGCAGGCGCAAATTTACTTTGTGCTGACCTCCAGGACGCAAATCTTGAAGGCGTGAACTTGATCGGAGCTTGTACGGTCGGAACAGCGATCGATCAAGCGAGCAATCAAGGCGCGATCGCCTCCAAGATCTCTTAGCTATCGGTTGGTAAGCTGGTTACAGGCTGCATACTTACGAGACCAAGGTGGAATAGCGCATCTTGAATAATTAGCTCCGGAGAGATTTCTGTAAACATCTGCACGCTTTGCCGAACTTGGTCGATCGCTTTGGGATTGTCGAGCAAATCGCGAATTTCTTCACAGAACGGGAGCGATCGCCGAATCTCGTAATTTCACCCCTAAGGTGGAATCGCTTAGATGGAACGGGAAGCTTAGAACAGTTGGCAACAGTTCAGAAATGTTTATGCCTATCTCTTCCCGTCTTTTATCGATTACAGGCTGGAGCTATTTGGTGAGTCTTTTGCTGTGGTTGAGCTTTCGTTTGCTGTTTTTCGATCGCTTCTGGTGGTTAGCGCTGCTCAATACAACTGCACCATATCTGTTCTTGCCGTTAGTCATCCTTCTGCCTTTGGCGCTTTGGCATCGAAGGCGAACACTATTTTTTGGGATGATTCTGGGTTGTCTGCTGTTTGTGATGTGGGTACAACCTCGACTGCACTTTTTCTCTAAGGCTGTACCCACAACTCCAGCAGGTTCACTGCTTAAAGTGATGACGTTTAACATACTGTGGAGCAATCAAGACTACGACAAGATTGCACAGATGATTCGTCAAACAAAACCAGATTTGATTGGGGTACAGGAGCTACAACCGAATCAGCTATCCAACTTGCTCAAAGCGATCGCTCCAGACTACCCGCATCACACAATTCATCCGGTCGATCGCTTTCATACCGTTGCATTGTTTAGTCGCTTGCCCATTGAAACCGCTAAACCCTTACCTGAACCGCCGATAGAACGCGGAATTCAAGCGATAGTCCGCATCGGGGATCAGCACCTCAATGTTTTAGTCACGCATCTTGCTCCGAATAATATGCCACTATTGCCGATCGATCAATTTATTGCTGAAACTCGCGATCGCTATGCACGCCGAGCCGCAGAAGCAACTTATCTCAAAGAACTGGTACAACAGCGCTCGCTGCCCACCCTGATGTTGTGCGACTGTAATCTAACCGACACTTCTGAGGCTTACCAACAGCTACGCAAGCACCTCAAAGATAGTTTTCAGGAGCGAGGTCAGGGATTAGGACACACACTCTTTATCAGGGGTGTACCCTTTCCAGTTCAACGAATTGATTACATTTGGCACAGTAAGGAGCTTGAAGCGATCAATGCCTCTGTTGCTCCCGACGGCGGCTCGGATCATCTCCCAGTCGTCGCGACCCTAAAGATTCGCTAGGGATTATTTCAAATCAGCGTGTCTGCTGAAATGAGTTCCAACTGATGCAGTTAGCTCGCTGATTGCTTGCTTCACTTCGTTTAAGAACAATGTTTGTCGATCGTAATACCACTGCTGAGCTTCTTGAGCGGCTTCTGGTGATTGTTCAGCGTTAATCGCTGCCATCAACTGTTGAGCAAAGCTTCGCGGCAGATCCGCGATCGCCACAGTTTGCGGCGGATTAGCAATGCCTCGCAGCGCGATCGCAGTCGCCACAATATGAGATCCCGAAGCGATCGCGTCCAACGTCTTGATTTGAATTCCACCGCCGCTCAAGGTCGGAATCGCCATCACTCGCGCCTGCATCATAAACACCTGCGAATCTTCGACAAATCCTTGATAGACCAGATTCGGATAGCGATCGCTCAGCCAATCTGCTCCTCGACCCGCGACGTGAATAGTGAGCGACTCTGGAAGCAGTGGATACACCGCCTCTAAAAACCATCGCAACCCTTCTTCGTTTGGCTTCCATGCCCAGCTACCAATAATGCCAATGTCAAACATCTTCGCAACAGTTTCAGTCTGTCTGCTGACAAACCCCGAAGGCAAGCTCAGCGTTCTTGCCTTTGTGAATTGAGCAAAATAGTTCGCATCATGCTGCGTCAACGCCCAGACTTCTGCGACTGAAGCTGCCGTTTTTGCTTCTAGCGCCTCAACGGTTGCAGCTTCACGTCCGTAAACCCACTTTGCCAGCCTATTGCTCGATCGCTGATAGTGTTGGCGATACATATCATGTTCTAGATTGTGAGCCACTAAAATCACTCTGGGATGATCAATTACATCGAGCAACCAGCCAAGCTGGGCGTGATCAATCACGATCGCATCATACACCTCAGCTGACAACAGCGACTGAACTTGCTTGATATAGCGGCGTGTGAGATATTTCGCGGCAGAATAAGGCATCTGCTTGATCAGGCTCAGCGCAAACCAGCCCATTGCTTTGAACTTTGCTTTTTTCGTCTCAACAGCACGATCGGCAACGAGTACCTCATGCGCTGCCTTATGTAATGCACCATCCTCTTTTCGACCATAGCCCAGCACAGTGACCATGCATCCCGCTTGCTGCAGCGCCTCGACGATGTTTTGAGACGCAATTTCACTGCCATGCAGCTTACGAGCAGGAAGTACAGTGGTGAGAAACAGAACGTTCATGATGATTTAGCTTGGTGAATATAAAGGACAGAAAAGACGGTCAAGGCAACTACGATCGCTGAGGATAAGGGTTCGGAGACAATGCAGCCTTCTGGTCAAAGTCCGAGGAAGGACTGCCTAAACGATCGTCGATCTTGAGGCGGCGATACTGCAGCGCGATCGCGATCGCAAAAGAGACAAAGATACTCCATTCTCCCCCGGCGCTCGCCACGCTGAAGCTATCCGCGGAATTAATGCAAGCTGCAAGAATGAGCGATTGAAACACCCAAAACAGTTCTACAGTTTTGAGCCGCAACAGCAAGTAAAACGTTCTGAAAAACAGCGTACACAAGCTAATGAGATAAAGCGTGAGTCCCACAATACCTAACTGTAGAAATAGTTCAAGAAAACCATTGTGAGCATTAAAGCGAACGCCAGCCCGAAAAGAATTCACTGCCCAGGTCTGCGTCAGAATTGGATAAGCTGCACCAGAAGTCCAAAATCCGGAGTATCCATGCCCCAGCCAAAAATGCTCTAATCCCTTCTCTAGCACCATATTCCAGATGGGAAGCCGCCCGTTAAATTCAAGGTTCTTACCCAATACATCGACCACAATGAACTGCAAATTCAAGAAGATTGATAGGGCGACACCTAGACTTACGGCGAGAACGATCGCCGTTGAAGCCACGCGCAGCCTGTAATCCTGCTTGAGAATGCTGTAAAGCGGAAAGAGATACATCGTGATCAAGAGCGCTGCCAAAGCAGTTCTGCCTCGACTCAATAACAACAGCGCCACTGCAATTGCACACACGCTCCAAATCAGCCAGCGCCATCTGGAGCGCTGCAACCCCAGCAGCGTCAGCAACAGAATGGCAGATGTCATTTGAGCCGCAAACAGGTTCTTGAACCCAAAAATACCCTTCCAGGCTCCGATAAATTCACCATCTGTTTGGATGCCATACGTGGGAAAGGCAACCCCTGCGATCAAGCTCAAGACAGCAGCGATACCAAGAACTTTAGCGAGTAGCCGCATTTCACCGCCCAGACCAAAGCGCACAGCAATGTAAACACCGAAAACTCCGGCTCTTATGAATGCTTTGGTTTCGTCGCCCGTGACCTCCGGAGCCATAGACCAAAACACGGAGACAAGCGCCATGACGTGTAGCAGCAGCAGAGGAATGTCTCTGGTCATCGCGAACAAGATTTTCTTCCAACAGCCTGAGACTAAAATCAGAAATGCCAGAATTGGATAGCTTATTAGGTTGGCGATGCTCACTGCTTGCGGGGGAAGCGCGATGCCTAAGAAGTACGCAAAGAAGAGTCCAGCGAGCCAGGGTTCTAATTTCTGGATGAGCAGTAGTAGATCTTTGAGTTTCAAGGGTCTGCCTCCGGTTCTAATCTGAGTAACGGGTTTTAGTGTCGCTTGCGATCGTTGCTCTGTAGGATATCTTCAAACAGAGACTGATAGCGATAGGCTTGCTGCGCTTGGGTAAATTCGTGCTCGACTTTTTCGCGAGCACGATCGCTTAATCGACGATGACGATCGCGGTTTTCAAGTGTCCAGGCAATCCCCAGCGCTAAATCGTCGATCCAATAAGGCTGCGCCAGATAGCCCGTTTTCTGATGCTCAATCAGGTCGGGCATTCCGCCAATTTCAAATGCAACACAAGGCGTTCCACAAGCCATCGCTTCCATGATCGTATTGGCAAGATTCTCCTGCGTCGATGGCAGGATAAACACATCTGCGGCGGAGTAAATCAAAGACAGCGATAAGTCATCGCGAAAGGAACCGAGGTAATGGGTTTTCATCCCGAATTCGGGCGGATGCTGCGGACGATCGGCACCGAACACTACTAATTCCAGCGATTCACTCCATCCTGCCTGTGCCAAACTCTGGAGAGCAGGCTGCAACAGATGAAAGCCTTTACGCCGATCGCTCGTCGCTGCCATCGCCCCAAACAGCGCTAGATGCTTGTCTTGGGGCAGACCCAAGGCTTCACGGGCAAGGGTGCGGCTGATCGGTCGGTACCGGGTGATATCTAAACCGTTGGGAATCACTTCAATCCGCGAGTTGCGAAACAGTGAACTCGATCGCGCACAGTCTGCCAGCCATTGGCTCAGCGCCACGATTGTCAAGTCGATCGATTGCCAACTACGGGCTTTGCGCTGCCAGATTGAGCGCGATAAGTCCCGCGCTTTGGAACTCTGCAACTGTGGACAACTGCCGCACGATTGCGTGTAGCGATCGCAGGACAAGCCCCCTGTTGAATCACTTACACCCGTATAGTGACAGCCGCCAGTGAACGCCCACATATCATGCAGCGACCAGACGATCGGACGATTGAATCGGGCGATCGATTCAATCTGAATAAACGCATCGTTAATCCAGTGCAAATTCACCAAATCTGGATTGATCCGATTCACACGAGCAGCGACGGTTTCTGGTAGCCACTGCACCGAAAAGGTCGTGGGCTGGCGCTGGCGATAGCGTTTTAAGGGCAGTGCATCAAAGGTCAACCTCGCTTTTGCGATGCCTTGTTCAAGCTGCGTTCGAGGCGCGACGATCGACTTGTCCCCGCTCGTCTTTGCCTGCACGAGCATCTGAGACGCTACCCCAATCTGGTGCAGCCCCTGATGCAGTCGATACGCCGCTCTTGCCGCACCGCCTTCGACATCATAACTACTTGCCAGTAAAATCTTCACGCTCCCTCCATGATTGTGGCGACTTCCTGAATCGCTCGTGCTACTGCTTATCTCGGTTATTGCTGCTTGCCCAACGAAAATCTGAGCGGATTCGGGATAATTTTCAGCGTTTGATAAGTGCGAGTGCTAAAAATGGCTCCCCGGATGATGAGGCTAGTGGCAGTGGCGATCGCGGCCCCCTCTAGCCCAAAGCTTGGAATCAATAGCGCGTTCAGCACCACGTTTAAGCCCGCCGTTATCCCTGTGCCGATCGCGGTTTCTCGCTCTCGTCCTGTCATCAGTAGGAGCAATCCAGATAGCTCAAGCGGTGAACTGATTAAGTAACCGAGGCAAAGAATCGTCAGCGCGGCTTGCCCTTGAAGAAATTCTGAACCAAAAATTAGTAAGAACCAATGTCCAAGTACAATCAGCGAGGTTGAGATTGCACCGCAGGCAAGAAACAGCATTCGAGCACCGCTGTGTGCCACCTGCTCCACTTGTGATAGATTTCGCAGTGCATAAGCTTGCGCGATCGCAGGCCCGGTTGCAGCAGAAACGGCTGCTAAGCTGAACTGGATCAACTGCGCTCCTCGCCCAACCACCGTGTAAATTCCTGCCGCACTGGTTCCTTTCATCGCGCCTAGCATCAGCACATCGATTTGCTGATTGATCGTAAACATGGCAACGATCGCTAAAAACGGCAAGCTGCCCTGAAACCAAGCGTTAGTGTGATAGACCGGGGAAGCTTGCTTTGTCTCAACAGGCAATGCGGCATGAAGCTGCTGTGAGCCAATCCAATAGGCCACGCCAACCGTAAGAACATAGATGCCCATGACGGAATACACCGTGATGAACGGGCGGTGAAAGACAAACAGCAGTCCGAGCAAAACTAGGAATAGAATCGGCTTGATCAACAACTCCGGGAAGTCGCTTTTGACGACCTGATTGAGTCCCCGCATACTGCCTTGCCGGAGTGCTGTTAATGTTCCCAAGGGCAGAGAAAACAGACAAAGCCAGAACACCACCAGCGTTTCAAAACTGGCGCGGTTGAGCCACCAAGCAGTGACAGCACCGATCGCGCCAATTGTAATCGACAGCAGCAGCACCATCTCGTTCGCTCGCCGCAGCAATCCCTTGAGTGCTCCCCAGTCTGAGTTCGCGTGATAAACCGCAACCTCACGCACAAGATATTCGGGTAAGCCTAAACAGGCGGGCACTCCGAGAAAGCCGACCCAGGTAATTGCATAAATATAGTCTCCATAGCCAGAAGCCCCCAAAGCTCTCGCTAGACAGACATTCGTGATGAAGGCGATGCCGAGCGAAATGACTTTTACAGCGAACGATCCAGCGGCTCGTTTTGCGATTGAATTACGAAGCGCGATCGTTTTAACTTTTCTCAAGCCTTTGATCAGTGAGCTTTGATTCAGCACTCGTGCATCCCCATATCAGTGTCGTCAGTCAATCTGTTTTGTGTGCAACCCAGATGCTCAATCCAAGCTGCTTTAGAATTTCTTTCAATCAACGCCCCGCTCTTACCGGAGCCGCGGGTTGGCTTGCACGATTGGTTTGTTCAAGCATTGCCTGGCTCAGTTGGTGGAGCTGAGTTTTTCGATGCTGCATCTGCGGTGTTGGCGGTAAACCAACCGTTGCAAGGATCTTCTCCCAGCGATAAACCCAATCGTGCTTCTGCAAGGCGTGAGCCGCATTGTTGACGTGAATTTGATTGAGGCGATCGGGCTGAGCCTCAAGCTCCGCTAGGAACTGGGCGATATCTGGCGCATGAAACGGCATCGGAATCACTGCATCCGGCCAATCAAAAAGCTGCTGGAATTCCTTGCTCTGGGGCGCACAGCCGATCATAATTGTTCCTGCTGCCGCGCCTTCATAAAAGCGGTAGCCAATTTCCTGAGCAGATGAGGATTTATCTGGCTCATCGGCACAGGCATAGTTCGTAATGAAATAGCGACTTCGTTTCAGCAGATTGGCGTACATGCTGCGATGCTCCTGCGGCACCATGGTTCTTAGGTTTGAGCCAGTATCGTAGTAGTAAAAGAAGTTTGCGCTTTGGCTGAGTTCGAGCAGTGCTGCATGAGTAATCTCCGATCGCCGTCCTAATGAGGCGAGATCAATACTGCGCTTTGGTAGACCCAGGGACGGGGAGAATTTTAGGGTATCGAGTCCGAAGGGCATCCAAGTGCAAGGACGGCGAGTATAGTAGCTCATCGGCTCAACGCTGTTTGTTGATCCCATCAAGATGGCATCAAATTGCTTCAGGGGTTCTAATAGATGACGGCGCTTGTGCAGCCATTCATCGTTAGGCCAGGATTCGGTGATGAAGCAAATCGCAGTCTTACATCTGCTGCGCCAGTTTTTTAGAGACTTTAGCGCTTGCAGTTCAAAGATGTTTCTAAGTACGACAAAGAATAAATCGTAATCTTGCTCAAGGGTCTGAACTGCGTTGAATGCAGGCGTGATCCACTGCGATAACCGTCGCGATCGCGTAATTTTGTACGCTGCCGTGTACATCCGGCGAGAGCGATCGGGAGCACGATCATAAGTGAGTAAGTCTGCTTGATCAAAGTCGCTAATGAGATCTTCAATCTCATAAATCATGGCATCGGTGACGCGATCGCGCACATTCCGTGCGGACAACAAACAGACGCGAGACTGTTGTTCAGAGGCGGGGTGGGACAGTTTGTTTTCTACAACAAAGTTCACTGTATTTATCCTATGCTTTAAAGTTGACAGCATTTCTAGATTTGCCCACAGCCGTTGGTGACTGCTCACGCTCAGCTAATAGGCACCCGTCTTTTGCAGGACAACACTAATAGTTTGTAAGATGATTTTTAAATCCAGCCAAAGCGACCAATCTTTGATGTAAACCATGTCTAATTGCAGCACATCATCAAAATTATCGACATCTGATCGCCCTGAAACCTGCCACATTCCGGTAATTCCAGGTAAAACCGCATGGCGAATGAAGCAGTGTTCTGAAAACTTTTCTACATCCCGCACAGGCAGCGGTCGCGGCCCCACAAAGCTCATCTCGCCAAGCAACACGTTAAAGATCTGCGGGAGTTCGTCTAGGCTATAGCGGCGCAAAAACTTACCAATGCGGGTGACACGCGGATCGTCTTTGATTTTGAAGAGAACGCCATCGCGGGTTTCGTTCTGGCTCTCTAGCTGCTTCTGTAGCTCAGGTGCATTCACGACCATCGTGCGGAACTTCCAGACGCGGAAGGGACGGTTGTGCAAGCCGATGCGAGTCTGACGAAAGAAAATCGGGCCTGGGGAATCCAGCTTGATCAGCAGCGCAATCACCAGATAAACGGGGAAAGTCAGGGCGAGAAACACAACCGAGGCAAGGAAATCAAAGCAGCGCTTCACCTGAAACTCAACGCCAGCGATCGCAGGTGGCGCAAATGTCGAGCAATAAAAGTCAGGCAATTGCCAAACCCGTGAATCAGAGCAACTTTCATCCCGACCCAGTAGCACACAAACATGAAGCGTTATTCCCGCGTTCCGTAGATCCCAGTAGAGCAGCATCAGCTCTCGCGCAGGCAACTGTGAACATAAATAGACTTCAGATACTCCCATCCGCGCCAACCTACGAATGGTTGCTTCTCGCTGCTCATCGCTTAACTGCTGCGAATCATTCCAGCCTGCCACAGTGTAGTAGGATTTCTGCCCCAAAAGCGGCACAATCCGCTTTGCTTGCTCTGGCTGACAGAAGATGAACACCGTGTGCCGCCCCGCTCCGGCTTGGCGCACGCATTGGATTAAAACGCTGGTTAAGCATCGCCCTAAAACGAGGAACACTGTGCCCAAAAGCGCAAACCAAGCGAAGGGAAGCAGTAAACGGGCATCTACCGAATCGGTGAATAGGGTAGTTACTCCGATCGCGCCATCGACCAGCAGTAGCGTTCTGCCTAGCTTGCCAAAGTCCCGCCAGCCGTTGCCTTCGCAATAAAGCCCCACAACTGCAAACACCCCGACCGTCAAAATGGCGGTGGGTGTAAACGAGATGATGCGCTCCTCAACTCGCAAGGAGACGCTGAGATCTGTGCCGCTGACTTGCGCGATTCGCCAAGCGACATACAAGAGCACAAAGTCAAGTGCCATCAAGACCGAAAAGCGAAGCCAATTCATTACGCTTCTTTGATGAATCTGAAGCGAGGCGGGAGAGCGCAAGTCCCTGACTCGTTGCTCAGGTAGAGGGCGCAGAGTGCGGAGGCGCGACTCTGGTGGACGAGAAACTTGAGAGGTCATAAGTGTCTGAATCGTGCAGGAATGAGGAGCAAGAACGGGGTTATAACGCCGGGGCTGTGCTGCTAAGCAGCGAAACAACCCTTCAACAACGATCGACAGCCTTCTCCGAAGCAGCCAGCCCAGCCAGACTAAATTCAGGCAGTCTCCTGCATCAAACATCAACTCAACATTCAGTCTGTTCAAACATCCGTATTCCTATGTAACAGTGTTTAGGAGGTAGGTGCTTGAACGCTGGATTGATGCTTGTATCATTACTGAAGACTTTGCATCAGCTTTGCCTCTCGTTGCCTGGACTGCATCTTAGTACAGCGAAGACAAAGTAGCCAAGCACACGCTAGGGTGACTTCACTTAAACTTTACGCAGTCATCCGTGATATGAGGGAGTGATTAGATAAATTTACGGAAGTCGATACGGTATTCCGCTCAAAATTCAAATCGTTTTGAACATCCTTGAGGAGGTAGCCCCTGAATAGAGCTGGAGGTAGGGTACTGCTCCTTATAGCGCAGGATGAGCCAATCCGACTTGGCGTACTGAATGTCATAGCGCTTCAAACCCTCTCCAGATGAGCAATTACCGACTTTTTAATGGCTTAAACTGTCGAAACTGTAGAGGTGGACCGATCGTTAACTCAGGGTGTTACGGCTTCAAGCGATAAGAAACGCCATATTTTTTGAGCCAGTTCTTCTATAGATTGCACTATTTTACTAACTTTAAAGAAACGGTGAAATTGCGGATATTTGCTTGATTCAGGCTGAGAAAATCATCTAGATTGCGTCCATCTAGCAACGTTATCAGCAAAACGAGAATTGATTACATGAAAGTACTGGTTACTGGCTCTAGTGGCTTGATTGGTTCGGAAGCAGTGGAATATTACGATCGCGCTGGTCATCAGGTCATCGGCGTAGACAACAACATGAGAGCCAAGTTCTTCGGCGCTCAGGGTGACACCCTCTGGAACCTCAAGCGACTGCAAGGTAATACTGCTCAGTTTCAACATTACAGCATCGACATTCGCGATCGCGATCGCTTATTTGAATTGTTCCAAGAACATACATTTGACTTGATTATTCACTGTGCGGCTCAGCCCTCACACGATAAAGCTTGCCAGATCCCCCTCTTGGACTTTGAAGTGAATGCGCTTGGAACGGTCAATCTGCTCGAAGCCACTCGCCAGTTCTCCCCAGAAGCGGTGTTCATTCACATGAGTACTAACAAAGTGTATGGCGATTCCCCCAATGAGATTCCCCGCGCAGAGCTTGAAAAGCGTTACGACTACGCCAACGCAGAGGATTATCACGGTGTGGCTGAAACCTGCCGCATCGATCGTACCCTGCACTCCCTGTTTGGTGCATCGAAGACGGCAGCCGACGTGGTAGCACAGGAATACGGACAGTATTTTGGCATGAAGGTTGGCGTGTTCCGGGGCGGCTGCTTAACGGGTCCGTCGCACTCAGGAGTTGAACTGCATGGATTTCTGTCGTATTTGGTGAAAGTTGCACTGACGGGCGGCACCTACAAAGTCTTTGGCTATAAAGGTAAGCAAGTCCGCGATAATATTCACAGTTACGATGTTATCCAAGCCTTTGAAGCTTTTCGCAATGATCCGAAACCGGGCGAGGTTTATAACTTGGGCGGCGGACGCGACAATAGCGTTTCGATCCTCGAAGCCTTTGACTGGGTGGAGTCGATCAGCGGCCGGAAAGTGAACTGGGTCTATGTGGATCAAAATCGTATTGGCGATCACATTTGCTACATCTCTGACCTGCGGAAAATGAAGTCGCATTTTCCCAACTGGACAATCACGCGCAGCTTGCCGAGCATCTTCGAGGAGATGGTTGCCGCAGAGTCTGATCGCTTAGCAGCACTGGTGTAGCCTTACACCGAAAAATCGTAATGATAAACAATTGGATGCTCCAGCTTCCAGAATTTCATTGCTAGAAAGCGGCAGAGTCGCTACAGGCTGGATCTGAATATCACACACGAAAGCTTGTCTAACTACATTTAGGGTTGCATTGATTTAGTCTTAGTCAGCGTGTCAGTTGACGGGGAATTTATGACAAAAGATTTGCTCAGGACAGACCTCGCGATCGCTGCGTCGCCCCGAAACATCTATTTAACCCTTTTTCGAGTTTGAGCGATGCGTTGAATTTGCATTGCAGTGACTCATGCTTCTTGCTAGGCTTCGTTGATCAAATTAAAACGCTACGGAACTTGAGGCGCTTGGTTATGTTAGAAACACAGGCAATGTACCCCATTGCAAATCGAGGGCGAAACGGGGATCAGGAGCGGTTCCTGCTGTTTGAACTCGATACTCGCGGACATCACCCTGGCTATATTCAGCATCTCGTCAGGTACTGGTGTCAGCACAATCTGCCTGGACAGCTAGACGTGCTAGTTTCGCCAAAGTTTATCCAGCAGCATCACAACATTGTCAAGCTGGCTGAATCCTCCTCAACAGTCCGATTTATATCGATTACCGAGGCTGAAGAAGCGGCGCTATTCAACAGCTTTGATTTAGCACATTCCTTTCGCGGTCGGATTGTTCGAGCATTTCAGGAGTGGCGCTTGTTACGTCAGTATGCACTCTCGCTAGGGACGACGCATATCTTTGTGATGTATTTGGATACAGTTTTACTGCGCTTGGCGCTGAAGGTGACCTTGCCTTGTCCGGTGAGTGCGATCTACTTTCGACCGATTCTGCATTATGGGACGTTTCCAAACTACGTTCCTGAAGGTAAAGAGAGTGCTTGGCAGTGGCGCGATCGCGTCTGCCTAGCTCGGTTTTTACTTTACCCGAATCTGCAAACCCTATTCTGCCTCGATCCGTTTGCGGTGGAGTATATCAATCAGGTCTATGGCACCACTAAGGCTGTGTATCTGCCTGATCCAGTTCAGCGATATACCTATGCTGAGAGTGAGTATGAGCAACTAAAAACGCGCCTAGGCATTCAACCGAATCGAACAGTATTTTTGCTGTTCGGAGCGCTAAGCAGCCGCAAAGGGTTAAGTCAAGTGCTTGACGCGATCGCGCTATTACCCCCCGCCTTGTGTCAGCGAATGACCCTGTTGTTAGTGGGGCCAATGGAAGAACCCCAACAGCTTGAAGCGCGAATTGCTGAATTATCTACAACCAAGCCGATTCAGATCATCACCGAGCATCGATTTGTGCCAGATGAAGCCATTCATCCCTATTTTCAAATTTCTGATGTCGTCTTAGTGCCTTACCAACGACATGTTGGTATGAGCGCGATCGTCGTCCGAGCGGCAGCGGCACAAAAGCCCGTGCTTGCCTCAGATTTCGGCTTAGTGGGAGAGCTGACTCGACGCTATCAGCTAGGCCTCACGGTTGATTCAACGCAGCCAGATGAAATTGCCAAGGGAATGACTCGCTATCTGCTGGAAATTCCTAGCGAGTTATGTGATCCGGCACAGCAAAAGCAGTTCGCCGATCGCAATACAGCGGAGCAGTTCGCTGGCCAAATCTTTCAATGTCTACAGCGCAGTCCTGCGCGTAGAGATCGCAGTTTTGCGAATCCAGCATCCGATTACTCGCAACTCAGCAACTCACAAATCTTATGAATTCTACAGTGTCACCCTACCAGCGCTTCGGGGAAGTCCGCCTCTTAAACACAAAATTTCACAAGCTTACGGTTAATGAGCTAATTGAGTATATTGTTGAAGCTGCTCAGTGGAATCAGAAAACAGTCGTTGCCCATACCAACGTGCGCGGCATGAACTTTGCATGTTCGCTGCCTTGGTACCGTCGCTTCATCAACCAGGCAAATTTGGTGTTTTGCGATGGTTTTGGAGTCATCCTCGGCGCAAAGCTCAATGGCTATGATCTTTGTTCGTGTCATCGCATGACTTGCCCAGATTACATTGAGTCGCTTGCCCAAGCTTGTGAGCGGCAAGGCGTGTCGCTATTTTTGCTGGCAGGCAAGCCAGGCGTGACCGATCAGGCGATCGCCAAGCTCAAGACGGTCGCACCGAATCTTAAAATTGAGGGACATCATGGCTACTTCAGCAAAGTCGGTGCGGAAAACGATGCGGTGATCGAGCAGATTAATCGCTTTCAGCCCGATGTTTTGTACATTGGGTTTGGGATGCCGCTACAGGAGCGCTGGATTGTTGATAACTACGATCGCGTCGATACCCGTGTGTTTCTGCCCCTCGGAGCCTGCCTTGATTTCTACACCGGCACAGTCTATCGCGGTCCGCGCTGGTTAACAGACATGGGATTTGAGTGGTTAACGCGACTGGTGACAAAACCAGGACAGCTTTGGCAGCGATATATTTTGGGGAATCCACTGTTTTTCTCGCGGGTTTTAGCTGAAGCCTTGAAAAGACGGTTAGGCATGAAGAAGTGATAGCGATATTGCATCAGAATTGATTCCTTATTGCCAAGCGATTCTTAGGAGAGCGTGTATGACCCTTTCAAGACGGCGCACTCTACAACTGGGTTTAGGAGCAGTTGCAGCAGCAGGATGCTCTGGAATTGAGCGACAACCCGTTCGCGCATCGGACAATCCGAAACAAACTTTTTCTATGGCCGGAGAGATGCAGCTCAAGCAACGGGCAGCTGCAAAAGGACTGATTTATGGTTCAGCCGCAAGCTATTCTTCATTGAAACAAGATCCGCAGTTCGCTAAGCTCTTTGCTGAGACTTGCGGCATTTTAGTCCCTGAGAACGAACTAAAGTGGGGAGCCTTGCGCCCTGCATCAGATCGCTATGACTTTACACAAGCAGATTGGATGGCAGAGTATGCTCAGCAGAACAACATACTGTTTCGGGGACATAACCTAGCTTGGAAACATTTCAATCCAGACTGGCTAGAAGGTGTAACTAGCCGGAATGCTGAGCAAGTCCTTACCCGACACATCACGACGGTTATGAAACGGTATGCGGGACGGATGCACTCTTGGGATGTCGTGAACGAAGCGATCGCGGGTATTCCAAGTTGGCGGTCAGATGGGCTTCAAACTTCTCCGTGGTTGACGATGCTCGACAAGGACTACATTGATATTGCATTTCGAGCAGCAGCAGCAGCCGATCCGAAAGCGATGCTAGTTTATAACGACACGGCACTCGAATATGAGAAGCCCGAAGATGAGCGGACGCGATCGGCGGTACTGGCTCTGCTGCGGGATCTCAAGTCGCGTAAGATTCCAGTCCATGCCCTCGGCATTCAGGCACACTTAGATGCTGCGGAAACGCGATTTAACGCCAACAAGTTGAGGCGGTTTCTCAGTGATGTGGCCAGCCTGGGTCTAAAAATTCTGATTACAGAGATGGACGTAAAAGATCAGAATCTTCCCCCAGATAGGGAACTGCGCGATCGTAGCGTTGCGCGTACTTATGAAGAATACTTGTCAGTGGTACTTGATGAACCTGCTGTGGTTGCCGTGATGACTTGGGGACTTAGCGATCGCTACACTTGGCTGGCTGAGACTAACCCCCGTAAGGATGGTTTAGCGATCCGTCCATTACCATACGATGAGAATTTAGGTCGGAAGCCAGCTTGGAATGCGATCGCTCGTGCCTTTGATGCCGCACCTAAACGGAGTTAGATCAAACCCCTTGTAGTGAATTCTGTCGAGGGCGAGAACACACGCTTGAGGTACCTGAAATTTTGGGATGTGCTGGTTCCCGCCTAATTCATACTCCTATTTAGCAACGCCCGTTTCCTCAGTACCTCTAACAAAGTTGTAAAATAAGCGGGAACAGGCGCGATCGCTTCGACCCACTTCTCAGTTACAGGATGAATTAATCGCAGCCGCCAAGCATGAAGGGCTTGTCCGGGAAGATTGACCCCAATCGATCGACCAGAGCTATAAACCGGATCGCCCACAACTGGATGCCCGATAAAAGCACTATGCACTCGAATTTGATGTGTTCTTCCGGTTTCTAGCTCGAATTGCAGCAGCGTATAGTTTCCTAAGCGCTCTTTGATTTGCCAATGGGTGATTGCGCGTCTTCCGCCTTTTTCTTCGGGAACGATCGCTTGTTTTTGTCGATCGACGGGATGCCGCCCAATTGGTTGATCAACGGTTCCGCTCTCTTGTTTTGGCGCACCGTAGACGATGGCGTAATAGTCTCGTCGAGCCGTTTTAGTACGGAATTGTTCTTGCAGGTGATGAAAGGCTTGCTCGGTTTTCGCGACAACGATCGCGCCTGTGGTGTCTTTATCTAATCGATGCACAATTCCAGGACGCTGTACCCCATTGATTCCTGGTAGCGTTTCGCAGTGTGCTAACAAGGCGTTTACTAATGTTCCTGATTCATGTCCGGCGGATGGATGCACGACCATTCCCGCAGCTTTATTTACAATGATCAATGAATCATCTTCATACAAAATGTCTAACGGAATTGGTTCTGGTTTTAGTTCAAGGGGTTGTGCGTCGGGTAGTTCAATCTGAATCAAATCACCGTCTTCGACTTCTGCTTTTTTTGATTTGCAAAGTGCGCCGTTGACTTGAACGTGACCGAGTTCGATTAATTTTTGAATGCGCGATCGTGACAGATCGGGAAGCTGATCCGCGAGATATCGGTCGATGCGCTCACCGCTTTCTTCAACATAAAACTGAATCAATTTTGTCTCACTCGCCTAGACAGTCATAATCTATCTTACGCTCTCAATCGAGGCTCCAGCTTTCACGGTTGTGGTTCCAGAATCTGAAAAATACTCTCGCGACTAACCTGTTCTGTTGTTTCACCTTCTGCGCTCGCTCGTTCTCCTCCCGTTTTAGCAAGTCCTAGCTCCTATCTAATCATTTTCCTTGCCTTTGATCGATTGCTTCTCATACTCTGAAATAATGCTCCGAATGTCGTCTGCGGCAATATCGACTTGCTCAGATTTTGTGTAAATGGTCAGCAAAATAATGCCCGTTACTGTTCTGAGGTAATAAATTAAGCGATAGCCACCACTTTTCCCTTTCTGAGTATCACTGTTCCGGACTCTGAGTTTGAAGACTGGATAGCCCACTCCCGGTATTTGATCTCCTGGTTGCTCTCCTTGCTGAAGTTTTTCGATGATGGGCTGAATATCTTTCTGAACGCTTCGATATTTCTTGGTTAAGTCCCGCAGATTTCGTTTGAGTGTAGATGAAGTTGAACTTGAATTAAGGGTTGCTCAGTCATCCTCAAGCCCTTCCCAAAGCTGGCTGACTGGAATTGTTTGTCCGGTCATTGCTTCATGCCAAGCTTGCCGAAAATCAGCTAACAGTTCTGCTTTAGATTTATCCTCTATGTCTGTCTCTTCTGGAATGAGAACAATTACTTCTACACGGCTGTTCTTTTCTTGTAGAAGTGGTTGATCTAAGGATAATTGTCCTTGATCATCGATCTTTGCCATGACTTTTAGTGCCTTCATTGCGCCTCCAGCTAGGTCAAGTTGATCTCTAATACTTCAATCTGCTGATTAATCCAGGTGATCGCGCTTTCTTCGTCGGTCTCGATCACTCGTTCTACTCCTGTTTTAGCAAGTTCTAGCAGTTGTTTCGATTGCGATCTCTTTTGATGGGATTCTTCAACCTTGTGACAAAAAGCTTATAAATCCCCTCAATTACGCAGGATTACTTTTCACAGCTAGAATTTCACATCTAGAAATTGTGGGCGACACTGCGACAGAATTTCATGCAGATTGACAACATTCCCGATCACCGCGATCGCAGGCGCACCAAAATTTGCAGACTCCATCTGAGCGCAGATCGTTTCCAGCGTTCCGATCAATTCTTCTTGCTCTGGACGAGTTCCCCAACGCACCATTGCGATCGGTGTTGCTAAACTCATCCCCGCTTGATGCAATTGTTCAATGATGTGCGGCAAATTGTGAACACCCATATAGATGACGATCGTTTCTGACCCCTGCGCGATCGCGCCCCAATTTACGGCAGGGCGATACTTTCCAGCTTCTTCGTGTCCGGTGACAAATGTCACCGATGAACTATACGATCGATGCGTCAGCGGAATGCCTGCATAAGCTGGAGCCGCAATCCCAGAGGTAATTCCGGGAACCATTTCCACAGAAACTCCTGCGGCAATGAGATCCGTCATCTCTTCGCCACCGCGCCCAAAGATAAACGGATCGCCTCCCTTCAACCGAACGACGATCGCCGCTTCTTGAGCTTTTTCGATTAATAACTGCGTAATCTCCTCTTGCGCCATCGAGTGCCGTCCGCGTCGTTTTCCTGCGTCAATGCGTTCGGCGATCGGATTAATCATTGCCAAAATTGGCTCACTCACCAAGGCATCATAAACGACCACATCAGCGCATTCTAGTAAAGCCTTTCCTTTTAGAGTCAGCAACCCCGGATCACCTGGCCCCGCACCGACGAGATAGACTTTACCGATGCAATCTGTGTTTGTTGTAGTCATCGTTAGGAAGATTAAGAAAACGAGTGAAGAATGAGTACCTCACAGTAATCAGTCTAGCCGCTTAAATTTGCTACTTTCGATACATGACGTTTGGAAAATTTGTAAATTTCGTCACGTTTCATCTCAGAATAGGGACTGATTTGTCGATCGCGCAATTGAATTCGGCTGGAGATTGCACCGTAATAAAATCTGTAATCAACCACAGCAAATCTTCACAGAAATCAAATGGAGCCAACCATTGCAGCGTGAGGTCAGGATGTTCTTCGGAAAAAGCCTGAATTGCTCGCTCGATCGCATCTGTAATCCCGCCTGAGAAGAGAAAATATGGCAAGATCGCAATTCTCTGACATCCTTGCTGGGTTAGCTCAAGCAAGCGTGTTTCTAATTTCGGCTCAACTGACCAGTAAGCAGAAACCGCACCGATCGCATTTGCAATTTCTTCAATGGGCGCATTCCCACCCGATCGACGACTGCCATGAGACATCAGAATTCGAGCATCAGCGGGAAACTCAGCCAATCTTGAAGCAAGAACCTCTGCCATTCCAGAATGAGTTCCTAGATGCGGCAGAATTTGAAGTTTGGTATCAATCCGAGACTGAGCGATCGCAATTTGTGTGGGAATATCTTCCATTACATGAACCCCCGGCAGCAGAAACAGCGGCACAATCTGAATCTGCGAAACGCTTTCATGCTGGCGACTAAATTCCTCGATTTGCTCATGCAGCGCAGTTGGGGCGCATTCTAAAACAGCCGCTCCTACCGGAACAGATAACCGTTGCTCTAAGCGATCGCGCAGTTGATCGATCGCCACTTGGGGACGAATATCTCGACTTCCATGCGTAACGAGAAGATAGGCAGAACGCAAAATGCAAGCCTCAATCTACAAATGTAAAGTTAAGTAACATTCTAACGGCTCCGCTGCACCCTCAACACAAGCAATCTTTAAACAGAGATAAAAAGTGAATTGATCAAGACGCTGCGTGCTACACTGACCGAAATTTTATCTTGTCGCTTGGGCATCTATGCGAGTTCAATTGAAACAAATCGGGATTAGAACTGCTGTACAGCTTAGCGTTGCCGTCGTGAGCCTATCAGTTGAATCTAGTTTTGCTCAAGCGCAGAGACTCCCCCCGCCGCCGAATGTCCCCCCCATTCCTACCACTCCTAGTGCGCCGCTTCCTTCAACTAGCCCAGACTTCCCACCGCAAGCCCCCATCAATGTTGCTCCCGATGAACGGATTTACACGGCTCCAGGCGTGAGTCCCGTCAATCCCGTTGCGCCTGTGAGCGGTCGATATCGCGTTTTCGTGGATAGCGATAGTCCATTTGTCTTGCAGCGGGTGCGGGTGATTCAGCCGGATGCTTTTCTTCAAAATGCCAGTGGACGCAGAGTGATTCAAGCAGGGATATTTAACAATGAGGTGAATGCTCGGCAGCAGGTTTCACGTTTATCTACTCAGGGAATTTATGCCCGAATTACAGGGGGACTTTCTCAGCCCGGAAACCCGCAACGGGGCTATTATGCGGTCGTCCCCGGCAATCAATTCGAGGTGCAGGAGCATCGCAATCGAGCCATTCGTCTAGGCATCTCTCAGTCTGCGGTCAGGATTCGCAATCGCCCGCTTGGATTGCATCTCGCAGTGGGTCCTTTCTCGGATGAGGGGGAAGCAGAACGAATGGTGCGAAATTTGCGCGATCGCGGCAGGATGGATGCTCGACTGTTTTATGCTCGCTAAGCAAACGTTGCGAACACCCAACCGAGTCCGAGTCCCAACCACGCGACAACCACGAGAATGATTAGAGCTTGGTGATGAGTATATTCAGCCGTTTGCAAGTCCAATCGCACCAGGGATTCTGCACTCAGCACCATAATGATCGGTACAAAAATCTTAAACCAGTTGAGCAGGATCGATGCAAACGCTGCGATTGCCAACAGTGAAGCAAAAGCAACCGTGTCTGACTTAAACCACTTGGTCAGCATTTTTTCCGAGCTAGTAATCGGGTGCATCAAGATCAGAGCCAGAATTACACCGATGCTCGCAGCAGAAGCAAGCGATGTCCAAAGGTGGGCAGTGGAGATGATTAATTTTCCGAATGTGGCATATGCCGCAAATAGCAGAGATGCAGACAACCAGGGAAATCTCTTCATACAGGCGCTAAACTATGCGGTTTTGGCGGATACACTCAGCGTACCAGTGATAGCTTGATTTCGGTATCCGTCGCTGGGTTTTGTAATCGATATAGGTAATGCCAAATCGCCGATCGTATCCCCATGCCCACTCAAAGTTATCCAGTAAGCTCCAGACAAAATAACCGCTGATCGGATAACCTTCGCTCGCAGCTCGATGAACGCCTTGAAGATGCTGACGCAGATAGAGAATGCGATCGGTGTCAAACACTTCACCAGAATTGGTTAATTCATCTTGAGCAGCACAGCCGTTCTCGGTAATGAAAAGTTTGAGATCCGGACGATTTAAGGTTTCGCTAACGTGCCGAATCCCCCAATACAAACACTCTGGAACAAGATGTAACCAAGGCATATGTAATAGCGGATAGCCTTTGGGAAAATTGATCCATTCACAGCCTTGTGAATTGTCCGCAGCACGAATGTAAGCGCCGGTGTAAATATTTAGACCAAGAAAATCTAAAGGTTGATGAATGATTTCTAAATCACCGGATTGAATGTCTGGAGCATCATTGCTTAACTGTTTTAGAAAGCCTGGATGGTATTCACCTGTTAATGCGGGATAAATCATTCCACCATTGCGAAAGTGATAGGGAAAGGCTTTTTTTGCAGCTTCGATGTGTTCCGGTGCTTCGATGATGGGCACAGTGACTCCAAAGTTATCGACTAAGCCGATCGACGATCTCGCTGAATTTGCTCGAATTGCCTGGCACGCTAATCCATGTGCTAACAACGCATGATACGAGGTTTGCCAGACTTCTTTCAGCGACTTTACCCGCGTTCCTGGAGCCATTTCCGGCTTCTTGTTCACCGCGTAGGCTAAGTGCGTAAAGCAAGTAATTTCATTCAGTGTCATCCAGTTCGTGATCCGATCGCTCAATCGAGCTACGATCGCACCGACATACTCTGCAAAATCCTGCGCCATTTCGCGACTGCGCCAAGATCCGTATCGGTCTTCCAACGCTTGGGGGCTATCCCAATGAAACAGCGTTGCCCAAGGGGTAATCCCGTGATCCAACAGGCAATCGACTAATCGACGGTAGAAATCGACTCCAGCTTCATTGACTGCACCGCGTCCATCCGGGACAATCCGACACCAAGAAATGCTGAAGCGATAGTTCTTGATGCCCAACTCTGCCATCAATTTAATGTCTTCTTCGTAGCGATCGTAATGTTCGCAAGCGATTGCGCCTGTTTGCCCTCGAAAGGTATTGCCCCGCTTGGCGCTAAAAGTATCCCATACGCTTGGTTTTCGTCCGTCTCGCTTAACCGCTCCTTCGATCTGATATGCCGAAGTTGCAGCACCCCATTCAAAGCCCGTTGGAAACCGATGGTTAACCATGATTGCGTGAGAACTTGAATAAAAGTACGGTTGCTAAAATCAATGCAGGAGATAACACAGCAAACAATACATTAAATAAGGTGGGTTCGATCGCTGCAAAAGGAGCTAGATACTTAATTGCGATCGACACCAGCAACGATACGCCCATCACTTTGAGAATTACATTGAGCGTGTCCATATTACTTCTCGTACTGCTCATAAGCTTCCACAATTCGCTGCACCAGTGGATGTCTGACTACATCAGCTTTGGAGAGCGTACAGAATGCGATCGTGTCGATCGATTGCAGAATCCGATTCGCCATTGCCAATCCTGATTCCTGATGCATTGGCAAATCTGTTTGCGTCAAATCTCCAGTGACAACCATTTTGGATTTAAACCCAAGCCGAGTCAGTAACATCTTCATTTGCGCTGGCGTTGTATTTTGTGCTTCGTCCACAATAATAAACGCATTATTCAAAGTGCGTCCTCGCATGTACGCGATCGGTGCCACTTCAATAATCCCACGCTCCATCAAGCCGCTAATTTTTTCTGGCTCAACAAACTCATACAGCGCATCGTACAGGGGACGCAGATAAGGATCGATCTTCTGCTGCAAATCTCCGGGCAGGAACCCTAGTCTTTCTCCGGCTTCCACCGCTGGACGAGTCAAAATCAAGCGCTCATACTGATTCGATAACAGCGCTTGAATTGCCAAAACCGCAGCGAGATAGGTTTTTCCAGTTCCCGCAGGCCCGATACAGAAGGTTAAATCGCGCGATCGTACCGCTTGAATATACTGCCGTTGCTTAAACGTCTTCGCCCGAATGGCTTCACCGCGCCGCGTCTTCCCCAACACGTCCTGCTGAATCGTCTGAAGTTCGCCTTCTTGATGCGTATCCAAGGCATGACGCGCCGTGAGAATATCGACGCTTGAAATCGCTTGTCCCTTGCTCCAAGAAGACTCTAGCGAACCGACTAACCCCTTGACTAGCTCAATCTGATTCGGCGTTCCCGTAATCATCAACTCCTGCCCGCGCAGCACAACCGTAGCTCCAGTCTGACGGGCAAGAATTTTCAGATTGTCTTCTCGATCGCCAGAGAGTGCGATCGCGCTTTCAGGACTTGGCAGGGGCAGCGTAAATGTTTCCATGCAGTACCAAATAAGGATTCTGCTTCTAGTCTAGGACATTCACAATTGTCCCAGCAAAAAAGGCATCTACAGATGAGATGCCTTAATCGATTAATTTCTGGTCGGTCGTCGGGGTGCATCTCCTCGCGGCGAGGGGCGACCTTGGGGACGGGGCGGACGTTCTGAGTCGCCATTCTCTCGCTGCTGACCGCTCCCGTGAATATCTAAATTCACCGTCTGTCCCGCAGCTTTGGCAACCCCCTCGATAGCGCTCCGAATTGCCTGAACATTTCGCCCACCGCGCCCAAACACGCGCCCTTTATCGGTTCCTTCAAACGCTAAACGCACCCAAATTCTCGAACCGTTGGCTAAGACTTCACAGTCGATTCGTAGAGCATCGGGCGTTTCTAGAAAAGGTTGAACAAGAAACCGGATGAGTCCGGCGTAGTCTGGAGTTACAGGTTTCACAAGTCTTAGACGGATTCAGATTTCAGTTGCTCAAGCACGTTGTTCTTGAAGAGGATGTCGCGAACGGTGTCGGTCGGCTGTGCGCCTTTCTTTAACCAATCGAGAATCACAGGCACATCCAGACGGACTTCATCCGATCGGGGGTTATAAAATCCGACTTCTGCCAAAGGGCGACCATCGCGACGGCTGGTGCTTTGAGCGACGACAATCCGATAGCTGGCTTCGCGCTTTTTACCGAAGCGCTTTAATCTCAATTTGAGCATGACTAGAACCGAGGACTCCTTATGAATAGTTACAAAGTGATATGGCGTTTTGCCATACTTCCCGGAATAGACATCCTAACACGGTGAGGGTAGATAAGCGCGATCGCGGCGGATTTCAACGAATATTTCTTGAGAGGAACTGAAAAACGCTTGAGAAGAAAATGACGATCGCGCCGGTCATCAGTGCAAGAATCACTAGAGCAGCAATCGTACTAAACACAACCAATACGCCATCGGCTTCGATTAATCCGAGACTAATCGCGACGATCGCGATCGCAGGCAAGATATTCCCAAACGGAATCGGTAGCACAATCACAAAGGCAAGCAGCAGGAACAGCAAGCCGAGCGATCGTTCTACGAACGGCGTTGTTGCAAAGTGCCAGCGCGGGCGAATCAACCGTTCAAACTTTTGAAGGTACCGCAAAATTTGCCGGACAATTTTCTCGAAATCTTTGCGCTTGAAGCTACGATTTGCCAGCCAGCGCGGAAGTCGCGGACTGGAAAAACCACACAGTAACTGAATTGAGAAAATGACCAGCGGCAGACCAATAATGGCAGAAACACCTGCGATCGGTAATGGCAAGGCTTCCGGTAACGCGCAAATTAACAATGTTGGCCCAAACGCCCGACTTCCTAAGCTCTCAATCAGTTCACCCAAACGAATTGTTTCGCGATCGTGCTGCTGCAATAAATTCTGCAACATTTCCGAAGTGTGTAACTGAGGCGGGGAGTTGTTTTGAAATTGGCTCATGTTGTATAGGGCGATCTCAGAACCTTTACTGTTGAGCTTGCGCTAGCAGAACAGGATTGAAACAGCAATGCTCAGCAAGTAACCCCCACTAAATTGATTCTTCAAGGAGCAAAACAATTCGATGTTCTCCAGGTGTAATGTCGCTAGGAAGTTGAATCGTAAGATTGCCATCCTCTGCAACGATCGCTCGAACTTCAACCGTTTTAATCTTGGCTTCTCTTACTCCGGCATCAGATTCAATTCTGACTGTTGGTGAAGTT
The DNA here is from genome assembly GCA_014695195.1 of Cyanobacteria bacterium FACHB-DQ100. Taxonomy (NCBI): domain Bacteria; kingdom Bacillati; phylum Cyanobacteriota; species Cyanobacteria bacterium FACHB-DQ100. The sequence continues at coordinate 209,286 of JACJNW010000022.1, forward strand.
AATCTCTGATGATTTACGTCGAGTTGCGCGGCTGAAATCATACTCAGCGCTTAATTCCTCGCCATCGGAATCCAAGGTTGGTTTAGAGCCCTTGGTCATACATTCTTTTTTCTAATGAGGTTGCGAGTCGAACGCTAAGAATGCAAATGAAATTTAGCTTTTTTCTCATCCCACTTTCCTCATCCCACTCGAACCCGACAGTCAGGGCTTCGCGTTAGTCTCTAACCTCACAAATTACCAAAGCCTTTCTTCTTCTTATCTTTGCCGCCTTTCTTCTTCTTGCCGCCGCCTTGATAGCCTCTATATCCAGGCTGAGGGGGACGCATTCCACCGCCCATGCCGCCGAACGGATTGCCGCCACCAAACGGATTGGGAAGTCCGCCCATTGGCATTCCACCCATACCGGGGAAGCCCATCTGGCCGGAACCCATTTGCTGCATCATCGATCTCATTCTCTGGAAATTCGTCACCAGTTCGCTGACTTCTTTATCCGAGTGACCTGAACCCCTAGCAATGCGCTTGCGGCGACTGGGGGAATTGGAGAGCAGATCGGGATTTTTGCGCTCTTCAACGGTCATCGAGCCGATCATCGCTTCAGCTTTTTTCAGTTGCTCTTCGCCTTTTTGAAGCTGTTCTTCGTTCACCATCTTGCCCATGCCCGGAATCAGCTTCATCACACCACCGAGCGATCCCATGTTTTTGAGCAGGCGGGTTTGTTTGAGAAAGTCTGTGAAGTCAAATTGTGCAGAGAGAATCTTCTCCTGCATTTTTTCGGCTTCTGCCATGTCTACTTCTTCGCGGGCTTTTTCCACCAGCGTCAAGACATCACCCATACCAAGAATCCGCGATGCCATGCGATCGGGGTAGAACGGCTGCAACGCATCCACTTTTTCCCCGATCCCGATAAACTTGATCGGCTGACCTGAAATCCGACGCACCGAGAGTGCTGCACCCCCGCGAGTATCGCCGTCCATCTTGGTCAGAATTGCACCTGTGACACCGATTTGCTCGTGGAACGTCCGAGTCAAGTTTGCAGCTTCCTGACCCGTCATGGCATCCACAACCAGCAGCGTTTCGTGCGGTTTAATTGTGTCTTTGATGCGCTTGAGTTCGCCCATCATCGATTCGTCAATCTGCAAACGCCCAGCCGTATCCACGATCACGACATCAAAGCCGTCGGCTCTCGCTTTTTCCACCCCTTGACGCGCAATCTCAACTGGATCAGCGTCTTTGCCCAACTCGAACACAGGCACATTGATTTGCTTGCCCAGCGCGACTAACTGGTCGATCGCTGCCGGTCGATAGACATCCGTGGCAACCAATAAAGCTTTACGATCTTCTTTCCGCAGGTGTAGCGCCAGCTTGGCAGTGGCAGTCGTTTTACCCGTTCCTTGCAGACCCGCCATGAGAACGATCGTTGGAGCCGTCTCTGCCTCAGCCAAGGGGACGTTGGCATCACCCATGACTTTGACAAGCTCGTTGTAGACGATCTCGATAAACTGCTGATCGGGTCGCACTCCAGCAATGACTTCTGCCCCAAGCGCGTTTTGTTCAACTTCTGCGACAAAATCTTTTACCACTTGCAGGTTGACATCGGCTTCGAGCAGCGCGCGACGAACTTCTCGCAAGGCATCTTTCACATTCGAATCTGTGATTTTGTCTTGACCGCGAACTTTTTTCCAGGCTTGTTCTAAGCGATCGGCAAGAGCGTCAAACATAGGAGGAACTGATCAGGAGTTATCTTTTCCAGAGTAGCGTGTTTCTGGACGTGAGGGGCGCGATCGTAGGGACGGAAATCCCTAATCACTAGGAATGCCCGCGCATTGGCGAAAGGAATAGGGAGTAGGGGGTTGAACAGAGGAACAACGTACCACTTCCCACTTCAATTATTGCTTCACCAGCCTGTAATATCTGTATTCCTCGGTGAGCGGGAAAGCTTCGAGTTTGTACCCTTGTTTTTGCACGTCTGACAACAGAGGCTCGTAAGCGTCGTATAAAAATACTTCAGTGAAGTTATCGGGGATTTTCGGAGCCGTACCCGGTTTTGCTAACAGAAACTTGGTTTTTGGATCAAGGGCGTAGCTCAAGGCGATGATCAGGTTGGGAAAGGGTGAGTTACTCACCACTAAAGGCCGAGCAGTTCGACCCAGGATTGTGGCGGTTTGCTGGGGATTGATTGGAATGGCTTTGTTCCACCAATAAGAGGCTTGTGAACTCGCTGCACCAGAAAATACGCCAGCTAACAAAACGCAAATCAGTGCGGCTTGCCATACTGTCGATTGCCAGCGGGGGTTAGAAGCAGAAGCGATTTTTTTAGTAAATAGATAGGCGATCGCAAATTGAATGCCCAAATAGATCAAAAACAAATAGCGAGTCTCACCGGAAAAGCGATATCTTCTCAAGATTAAGTCCGGCAGCATCAACATCACAACTTGAACGCCGATCAAGCTCAAAAGCAGCAGCGAAGTTTTCTTTTCAGTATGCGTCCACAAGTAATAAAGCGCGTAGCCAGAGAGCAGGAGAGCGGTCAGCGCAAAAGGAACGTGATAGGGAATATCAAACTTGGGGTACCCCAGCCCATAATCTAGAAAAACTCGCGTCATGTTGATTACCCAGCGGTTCACCAAATGCTGCAAGCTGACGCTGTTATTGAAGAAGCCTGCAATATGGCGTGGAGAAAAGTTGTTATAAATGGCGAATCCAATCCAACTCGCAAGCGCCAGTCCCCACATTAGCAGTGAGACCGCAAAGCGACGGACTGATTGATTCCACTGGAGCTTTTGTGTGAATAAAAAGTAGATTGAGTGCGCCACCAGCACTAAACCAAAATAGAGATACGAGTAAGCGCCAACGACTAGAGTGAGTCGATAAAGCCACCAGTGGCGATTCGAGGGGTATCGCAGGGCACGGAGCAGTGCAGCACTAGACACTAAGGTCAGAAAGATCCACAAAGTGTAAGGGCGTGCCTCTTGTGCATAAACGAGATGGGCTGGTGAAAGCGCGATCAGGGCTGTCGTAATCAAGCTTGCGATCGACGAGCCAAACAATTCCCAGGCTAACCAGTAAGCCGCAGGCAGCACCAGCAGACCAAAGAAGACCGATAGCCCTCTGGCAACTGCGATCGAGTCCTGGAACCGCATTCCCCAGTGGGTTAACACAAAATAAAATGGCGGGAGTTGCGGCTCTTCTTTTGCCAAACTTGTGACTACATCAGTGGTCGTTCGGCTTAAATCCATCCGCTGATACTTCATCAGGTCTTCGCGACCGATTACTTGCTCATTCACAATGTCCTGAAACATCTGCGCTTCAGTGTGACCTGTGCTGCGTAGAAGGGTGTAAGACTCATCAAAGGAGATAGATTTGAGATCAAGATTGACAAATCTAAAGCAGATTCCCACGACAAGCAGCAGGATTACTAGAAAACGAAGCTGTTTTGGGAAAGTCATAAACTACACCATTCGTCTTGAGAAAATATCGAATGCGCGAAGAACCCGCGATCGACGAGCTTACTGAAATTCGGCGACAGTCATGAGCAACCGCACACGATCGCACTTTCTAACAAGGTTGTAAAGCGGTTCAGAACACCTGTCTAGGCGATCGGATAGGAACCTTATCCGTACTACACAGAAGGAGATTTTTTATGAAACTCCCGTAAAATTACTGATTCAGAAATCTTCTTCCGATATATTGACAGAAGTGATTCCACAGCGATCTTCGCTTCGCCTATGCCTACCATTTCTGAAAACTCCTCGTTTCTTCCCACACCTTCTGGTGCGCTCAGGATCGATGGCCTTGCATCACTCAGTTCAATCGGGGTTGATCGCAACTCGGCAGATACACTGACTGAACAGGTTCAGCTTTCGTTGATCGTTCCGACCTACAACGAAAGCGGCAACATTCACCGGATTATTCGGATTCTGTGTAATCTTCTCGATCAGGCTTTGCCGAATGATTACGAGTTGATTGTAGTGGATGATAACAGCCCCGATCGCACCTGGGAACTGGCGCAAGCGTTGATGCCAGACTATCCGCATCTGCGCGTGATGCGTCGTCAAACCGAGCGAGGACTTTCAACCGCAGTCATTCGGGGGTGGCAAGCGTCGAGAGGGCGAGTGTTGGGTGTGATTGATGGGGACTTGCAGCACCCGCCAGAAGTGTTGATGAAGCTATTTGCGGCGATCGCTCAGGGTGCAGATGTGGCGGTTGCGAGTCGTCATGTTGAAGGAGGCGGAGTCAGTGACTGGAGCGCGGTGCGACGGTTTCTGTCACGAGGTGCTCAGACGCTGGGCTTGGTGATTTTACCCAATGTGCTTAGCCGAGTTTCAGATCCGATGAGCGGCTATTTTATGGTGAGACGCAGCGCGATCGCAGGACAAGTTCTCAATCCATTGGGCTACAAAATCCTGATCGAAGTGCTGGGGCGTGGTGATATTGCACAGGTTGCGGAAGTTGGATATGTCTTCCAAGAGCGAGAAGAAGGTGAAAGTAAAGTTACTTGGAAGCAATACAAAGACTACATTCACCATCTACTGCGGCTGCGCTTTTCAACTGGTCGGCTGGGGCGAATTTCACACAAATTGGATTTTCCACTGGGGCGCTTTATCCGCTTTGCGTTAGTCGGATTTAGCGGGCTTGCAGTGGATATGACGGCGCTATACTTGCTTTATGATGTCTTGGGATTTGGGCTGACTCGCAGTGCGATTTTGGCGGCGGAACTGGCGATCGTCAATAACTTTTTGTGGAACGATCTTTGGACATTTAGAGATTTTTCTAAGCAGCAGCGAAAACGGCGACAGATTGTTAAACGGTTTGTGAAGTTCAACATCATCTGTCTGATGGGGCTGATCCTGAAAATCTTGCTGTTGAATCTCCTGTTCAACGGTCTGCATCTCAACGCTTACGTCGCAAACTTCCTGGCAATCATCGCTGTAACCATCTGGAATTTCTGGATCAATCTGAAGCTAAGTTGGCGTGTGACTGAAGTGAAGTAGACTGAAGTTATTTTAGTTTTTCAGTAACGGATAATATAACTGTCCGGTTGCATTAATTAGCCCTGCTTCGTTCCCTGCTTGGGTTCCGGTTCCGGTGAAAATATCCACTCGTCCTGCGCCAATAATCGCGCCGCCTGTATCTTGATCCAACATAAAGCGACTGACCGATCGCGGCTCATACTGCCGATCCGCCTTCAAAATCGGTAGCTGTGTTTGAATCAACGCTAATGCTCCGGGCGGCATGAGTGATTTATCCGTTGCGATCGAGCGATCGGCAGTCACCGGAACTCCCAGACTTCCCAAGGCGGGCGCTCCGGAGGTATTTCTAAAAAACACAAACCGACGATTCCGAGGCAAATAGATATCTAGGTCTTTTGGATTCTGTTGAAAATACTTCAGCACGTTCGGGAGGTTGAGATCCTTTAGCTTCAGCTTGCCGTCTTTGACTAATTCGCGTCCGATTCCGGTGTAGGGCTGATCGGTTAATCCTGCAACGCCGATCGTCATTGTGGTTCCGTCAGTCAGCGTTAGGCGGGCGGAGCCTTGAACTTGAATCAAAAAGGCTTCTAGTCGATCGCGCATCCACACTAATTCCGAGCCGCGCAGCTTACCTTTACTACTCTGTAATCCGTCTGTACCTTCTAGCTCTAATCGGGTTGGGTGTGGCTTTTTCCACTGTGAGAAGTCAGCAGGAAGTGAGTATAGCGGGTAACGATAGGTAGCGGTTTGAGTGCGACTAGCGGTATGAACTGGCTCAAAATACCCCGTAAACGCAACCGTTCCTTGGTTGTCTTTGCCGATCGATTGATAAAACACAAATTCTCGTGCGATCGCTCTTGATAGCGCTCGGTTCGATTTCGCGGTTAACAGCAATTGTCGAAAGCGCTTCAAGCTGCGAATCACGCGATCGCGAGTAACGGTTTTGACCGGATATTTCTCATAGGCTTGAATTGCTTTCGGAGTTTCTAAGTATCGCAAGCTGTGATCAATCGCGCTTAGCATGGCTCGACGATCGCGCAAAATCTGATCATCAATTGCGACCGGAGATTTCACGAGCGGTTTGAGTGGTACTTGAACCGGAGCAGTAATCGGTTTGGGCTGTGCCAGCAGCGGAACAGTCGGCACCCCAAAAAGTAACAAACTGAGAATGAGCGATCGTTTCATGAATGATTCGGATAAGAACACGATCGGATTTGCCCCACCAGACGTTCATCAAACAATCAAAGTCCCCACTCGTGGGGGATTTAGGGGGATTTCCGCAGACTTCAACGCAAGCCAAAGGCTTTTATCAAACTTATGTCAATGCCATTTGACTCAGAAAATTCGTGCAAGTTCCTAATCGTCTGCGCCACGATGCACTGTTTTCACCCACTTCAAGCGCTTCGGGCGAATTGACATTCTCAACGTTGCCGTAGACACGATCGCAAACCAGTGCAGCATATAAATCGCACCCCGCAAACCCTGCACCATCAGCGTTGCCCAATCGAGCAACGATTGATGTTTTGCACTCTTGAGCCGTCGAACACGCCGCAAGCCCCCGATCGCGCTGAATAAAAACAGCAACATCATCATCGCGGAAATCGGACTGGTCAGCATCATTCGGTGACGCAACACTGCCATGAGAAAATCGGGAATTGCAGCAGTCGGCATCACATACTGAAGCGTCCAAAACATCGCCAGATCTAGCGTTTTGCGGGTTCCCATGCGGTTTTGCAAAATTAACCGCCAGTAGTCGAGATAGCGCTGATAGCCACCTTCCGCCCAGCGATTTCGTTGATGCCAAAGCGCGATCGCGCTCGTCACACCCTCTTCATACACCGCAGGCTCCGTCACCACTTCAATATCCCACTGATTCAGATGCAGCCGGAAAGTCAAGTCCAAATCATCGGTGATCGTTTCCTCGTTCCAGCCGCCGCAATCGATCAACGCTTCTCGGCGTACCAGTTGACCATTGCCGCGCAGTTCACCCAATCCACCGATCACAGAACGCTGCTGATGAATAAACGCATCCAGCGCCATTTCTGCCATTTGCCCTCGAATCCAGAAGTTATTTGCATCTTTTGAATGAAACCCTGGCTCGGCTTGAATAATGGCTTTTCTAACCTGGATTGCACCGACATCACCGCGATCGAACACAGGCAATACGCGCCGGAGAAAATCGGGTTCTACTTGAGCATCCGCATCAAACACAACAATGAATTCGCCTTGTGTGAGCGGCAATACCTGATTCAGCGCGCCGGATTTACCACCGCCTGCATTGGCGGGACGATGAAATACGTTTAACTGCGGGTACTGCGTTGCTAACTGATCGAGAATTTCAGCCGTTTGATCACTACTGTTGTCGTTGATGATCCAAACTTCGTAGCGATCGTTTGGATAATTCAATCCGCACAGCATTTCGACTAAGCGCCCAACGACCGCTTCTTCGTTTTTGGCTGCCACCATCAGCGACACCCTTGGGAAAGCATCATCATCTTCGAGCGGTTTAGGCAAGCTGCAAGGACGCGCCAGAATCAATCGAGCCGCGTGAAGGCTCATCAACGTGGTCACACCCAAAACCAACCAGTAGCCCCATGCCATCAGATGCAGCGCGATCGTACTGCCCCAAATCGCAGCAAACATGACCGCCGCTTTCTTCCTACGTCCTTGAAATCCGCGAAAGGTTTTCGGTTCTTCCGGATCGGGTAACTCCGTCATTAATGCGGTCAACGCCTCAAGCTCAAAAGAATCGTTTTCTTGCCAAGATTGCTCGGACATAGTTGCAGTGTCTAACGCCCAGTAAGTGTTTCGTGTCGCTAAAGTTTCGTGTCACTAAAGATTCAAATCGAATCGTAAAGTTTTCGCTACATTGACAGCTTACCGTGCGATCGCTCATTTGCGCGGATTTCTTCTAGCGCTCCTAATGGGCTTTTTCTTCCCACAAATCTGGCACAGACTTTCCACATTGCCGCAGTTCGGAGTCTAAAAACAGCCAGTAAAGAATTTCTTCTGCGCGATCGCGCTCTTCGCGAATTTCGTCTAACTGACGCTTGATCGCTTCATACTGGTTCTCATCAGCACATTCAAACGCCTGCTCAAACTGAACCCGATGTCGATCTTGAATTCTGAGAAATTGATAAGCATACTCATCGACACGCGGATCTTCAACCATCCAGCAGTGATCAATCACATACAAAATATCCGATCGCGACACAGATTGCAGGTTCACTCAGTATCCTTAAACACATGGGTATTCTGTCAGGCAACGCGAAAAATGACGCAGCAGTCGTTGGATCGTAAACAAATTAAGTACCATTGAAGTGTCATCTAGATTACAAAAGATAAAATTCTTTAAGCTTAAAGAAAACAGTTTTTAATATAGAGAATTGCAAAACCTCTTAAGGTTTGAGGATAAAATCCGTTAATTTAAGAGCATTAAAGCTCCTTAACCTCTCATTCCGCATATGAGAATTCAATTAGATCGAAAGTTAACAATCCGCCCTAAAAAACTGCTCTGCACTATCCGCAACACTCCCTTCGAGATGGGTAAAATTCGGCTCTTGCTCTACACCGATCGCGGATTGCTTCTCGGCGATATTTCTCCGGAGTGCCTCAAGCTTTCTTCTGCTGAAATTCGCGCTAAGCTGCGAGAAAGAGCCTGCATCCTGCTGCAAGAAGATGACACCTCACCGAATGACAGCATCAGAGAACGCGCTCTTGAACTTTTGCAAGCGACGCAAGAAGACGTGAAATTTCCAACAGCATTGGACTGGTGGTTTAAGAAGTTTGAGATTTTTTCCGAAGAATCACAAGAACTCGAAGCCACTCGCACAGGACTATCTGACTACTATTTGATGGAGCGATCGCGCTTACAAAAGATTCTTGACGACGATCGCGACTAACTCAAACCCGCAACCCAAACACACAACCCAAGCACACCACCCAAACCTAAAGCGATTTGCGCTAGTGTTGAGGAGTGGTGATGGACAGTTGATCGTGATACCGCTTCAGAAATTAACGGCTTCTTTGGGGTTGGCAATGCTGTGTGTGTTGCCCTTATCCAGTTGTTCTAACCTTCCCGGTGCAAACTCGCTGCGGGATTCACTTGCGGCTGACCCGCGACTGGATGGATCGCCGAGCCCGCAAGCTTCGAGTCAACCGCTCGTTCAGTTGCCCCCGAAGTTTCCGGCAGAAATTCCCAAGTATCCAAATGCCACGCTGATTGATGTTCAATCAACGGGTGAACTCCCCACTGAGCAAAGCGCTGATTTGGTGACGCGATGGAAAAGCTTGGACGCTCGCGATCGCGTCTTCAATTTCTACCGGGATGAACTGCAAAAGAACGGGTGGACGCTCGATCAGCAGAACGCGGATCAAGGACAGTTGATTGCATCGCGGCAGGGGTTGAAAGCCGCGATCGGCATTCAGGCAGCGCAGAATGGAACGAATTTTACGATCGAAACCAAGTCCGACGCGAATCAAGCTCCAAATACCGCACTAAAACCGAGTGATCCTAACTTTGTTGGGCCTGTGCCGCAGACTAATGCTGCTCCACCTGCGAATACTTCTAACGTCCAGTTTTCCGATCTCGACCAAGCACCACAGGAACTCCGCAGCTATCTCAAAGATTTAGCTCAGCTTGGCATCTTTGACACTCAAGCGAAGTCAAACAATAACCGCTTCGACCCGAATAAAAACATTACTCGCCGCGTTTATGCGCGATGGCTTGTGACAGCAAACAATCGGATTTACAGCGATCGTCCCGCTCGTCAAATTCGATTAGCGGTGAATACGGGGCAAGCTGCATTCCGGGATGTCAATGCCAAAGATCCAGATTTTGGGGCGATTCAAGGGTTGGCAGAAGCGGGGTTAATTCCGAGTCCGTTGTCTGGCAATAGTGGGGCTGCCTTATTTCGCCCGGATGCGCCCCTGAGTCGAGAAGACTTAATTTTGTGGAAGATTCCGGTGGATACGCGGCAAGCGTTACCGAATGCCACGATCGAATCTGTGAAGCAATCTTGGGGATTTCAGGATGCCAATCGGATTGATCCAAGAGCGCTCAGAGCCGTGTATGTTGATTTTCAAAATGGGGATCAATCCAACATTCGGCGTGCTTTTGGGTATACGACACTCTTTCAGCCGAAACGATCGGTGACTCGTGCGGAAGCAGCAGCGGTACTTTGGTACTTTGGATTTCAAGGCGATGGGATTTCTGCTCAAGAGGCGTTGAAAGGTGGGGCAAAGCCCGGATAATGTTTCTGGACAGAAAGTGATCTTACGATTATGAAGTTTCGCTCTTTTCTCAATGCCGTGGCTGCGATCGCGGTCGTTCTCCTGCTAGTGGCAACGATCGGGTTTAGCTGGATTTTCGCTCAAAGTCCGTTCAGTTTACTCAAGGGCAGCCCAAAGAGTACGCCGACTGCGGCGATGTTTGTTTCCAAGCAAGCGCCTCTGATGGCTTCGTTGTTAGTCAATCCAGACCGATTAGAGAGTTTGCGTCAAGTGGTGGCAAAACCGAGCGATCGTGCTGCGACGCGCCAGGAATTTGAGCGGTTTGAGCAAGGCATTTTGGGGGCGGAGCTGGATTATCAACGAGATGTGAAGCCGTGGTTAGGCGATGAGATTACCGCAGCGATTACCAGTCTGGATGTCGATCGCGATGACGAAAACGGCAAAGAAGCAGGTTACTTGCTGGCGTTGGCGACTAAGGATACCGAGCGATCGCGGGAGTTTCTTCAGCTTTTCTGGCAAAAACGTGCGATTGCTGGAGCCGATTTAGCGTTTGAGGACTACAAAGGTACGAAGATTATCTACGGCAAAGTAGAGACGGAATCTGTACCAATGACGATCGCAACCGCCGTGGTGGGTCGTCAGTTTGTGCTGTTTGCGAATAGTCCGAAAGTGCTGCGGAATGCGATTAATAATGTTCAAGCCGTAGAACTTAATTTGGAGAATTCAAGCGAATATCAGCAGGCGATCGCAGCGCTCGATCGTGGGCGAGTTGGCGTTGTGTTTGCAAATCTGCCGCAGTTGGCTGCGTTGAATGGCCAGGACATCAAAGAGGCTGGCTCTGCCGCGATCGCGCTCGGTCTGGATCGCAAAGGATTAGTTGCGGAGACTGCGCTGATTCGGAGCGGTACAGAGTCTCATTTATCGAAACAGGCGATCGATGCGCTGAAATACATTCCCGCGATCGCGCCCGTTTCAGCAGCCGGAGTGAATTTAGATCAGTTGTGGTCAGGATTATCAAGCGATCAGCTTGTCTCGAAATGGATAGATTCCCCGATCGCATCACTTGGAAAGCGATGGAATCTAAACTTACCGCAAGATATTTTTAGCTGGGTCAAAGGTGAATATGCGCTGGCATTGATTCCAAACGTGACATCATCGGAATGGGTGTTTGTGGCAGAGAAAACCGCAGATGCAGACAGCGCGATCGCACATCTTGACGACTTGGGTAAAGCACAAGGGATTACGGCAGGAACGCTGCAAGTTGGAGATCAACCTGTATCGGTTTGGACGCGATTGGATTCTACAAATGCCGCCAAGAAAATTGATGCTGAAGTGGTTGGAGTTCACACAACGATCGGAAACTACGAAGTTTTCGCAACTTCGATGAATGCGATGAATACGATTCTGAATGCGAAAAAGAACGTCTTAGCAAATAGCAAAACATTCGATCAAGCGATCGCAGCATTACAAAAAGAGAACACCGGATATCTATACGTTGATTGGGAAACGGCACAGCCGATTTTAGAGCAGCAATTACCGATTCTTAAAGTTGCAGAACTCGCAGCCGCGCCAATTTTTGAACATCTACGATCGCTGACCATTAGTAACTACGGCAATCGATCCGGGGTGCAGCGCGGTGGTGTATTTATCCGACTGAGCTAAAGCGATCGAGTGAAACCTGATTTAGCAGTGAATCAGGTTCACCTTTTGCTTGACGTGCAAAACGACGCGCTAGAGGCGGCACGATCGCCAGCGGATTACCAAACCCTGAGAAAACATGAAGATTTTCGCGCCCTGGAATCTTGCCCATCAGGGGGAGACGATCGCCGCTAAATGCTACTAAACAATGCTGCCAATTGCCCGCTAACGCTCCAACTTTCGGCAACACCCGACTAATCTTCTTTCGCAAGTCTGCTTCACTTTGAGTTGCATCGATCGCTGCATTCGGATCAGTTAAGGTGCGGCTGACTTGTCCAATCAGCAGCCGTCCATCGAGAAATTGTACGGCTCCAGCATCGAGAATAGCAGGTGCAGGTTCTGCTCCCGGTTGATCCCAAATCACATCATCTCGACTGGCATTCGCTTCGAGTTGAAATCGTTCCGCTTCAGCAGGCATCACTAAGGTACTGAGGCGTAAATCCGTGGCTGGGATCTCGATGATTTCAGCATGGGTGAAATATTGGGCGATCGCAATTCCCGCTTTTTTCAAGAATTGCCGCGTCACTCCACCCAGACAAAACACCACATTTTCTCCAAAGAATTCGCCTTCTGTAGTGTTGACTCCACCTTCAATTAAGTTTGTCACCGTAGCAATCTTGTAAGTTCCGCGCGGCGCAAGCACCGCGCTCCGCGTTCGCTGCATTGCTCCAATGTAAGCCTGTGCTGTTTTTCCCGCATCGATATGCCCATGTTTAACCGTGAGCGCTCCAGCAATTCCCGCCGGATCAAGTAAGGGTTCGAGGTCACAAGCAGCCTCAACGGTGAGGAATTGGGGTGGTGTCGCAAAATTGGCGTAGGCGGCGACCAGTTTTGCAGGATCGGATTCGGGGGCGATCGTCAGCAATAAATCAATTTCACGAAATTCTGTTTCGCCGTCCAATTCAGCCGAGAGTGTTGGGTAAATCGCTTTACTTTCAGCACAGAGTTGGCGAGTTAGATCGGTTGTGCCTGACCAGTAAGCAATGCCTCCGTAACTTAATCGAGTTGCAGATTGAGAATTCGGATCAGCCTCTAGGAGAAGCACCGAAAAGCCTTGCTGCGTCAGTTCATAGCTGAGCGATGCGCCAGTAATGCCAGCACCGATCACAATCCAATCGTAAGTCTGCATAAAAAGATGAGGAATGATAGGGCGAATTGATCTTCGGACTAACCCGCTTTTTGCAGTTCATCCAGTTTTGCAAGCACTTCGCGACTATGGATGATCGGGTTCACACCTGTAAAAGTGGCTCGAAGTGTTCCTTCTGGATCAATGATGAAGGTATGACGCGCCGATCTCGCTCCCATCCAAGATCCGTAAGCCTTGCTGACTTTTCCCTTGGCATCAGCAAGGAGCGGAAATCTCAAGCCTTCCGAATCGCAGAAATCTGCATGAGAGTTCACGTCATCTGCACTGATCCCCAGAATTTGAGCGTTGCGATCGAGATATTTCGGCATATCTTCCTGAAATTTCCGCGCTTCTAAGGTGCAACCCGGAGTAAAGTCAGCCGGATAAAAATAAGCAACGACCCATTTACCGCGATAGTCTGAAAGCGAAACCGCTCCGCTCCCTTCATTACTCGGTAGCGCGAATTCCGGTGCGGGCTGATCGATCGGTGGCAGTGTTCCACCCATTGCAAACGCAGGAATCGTTAGATTCAAGCTCATGACGATCGCACAGACACTCACAATCAAACCCTTAAGCAAATTTCGATGCAGCATAGAACTTATTGAAACAAAACTTAATTAGAGTCTACCGTGATTGATGACCGCTAGGATTTCGGGATAGGAGCGCAATCGTATCTATGTCTTACAGCAGAACTTTGTAAGACTGACCAATTCTGGGTATCTCGCAGGGTTTTGCATCTGTCATTGTAGAAGAAGCAATTACGAAAAAATGTAACGAAAGTAGATGGTTTTAGCTTCTAAAGTCAGTATCCGTAAGGAACTCAAAGCGTTTTTACAACTTGCAGTCCCACTCGCCAGCGCTCAAGTTGCCCAACTTGCAACTGGGTTTGTCGATACCGTGATGATGGGGCATTTGGGGCAAGAGACTCTAGCGGCGGGCGCATTAGCAACGATTACATTTTTTTCGTTTGTAGTCACTGCGAGTGGGATTGCAATGGGCGTAAGTCCACTGGTTGCAGAAGCATATGGCGCAGGAGACAAAGCGCGAATTGAGCAAGTCACGCGCCAAGGACTTTGGCTCTGTGCGGGGTTGACCATTCCGCTGATGATTGCGATCGCCCTATTCGATTCCGTGATGCAATTCTTGGGTCAAGAAGTGGCGATCGTCAAACTAGCAAATGTTTATCTCGATATTTTGCTGTGGAGTGTGTTTCCATTTTTGGGGTTTGCCATGCTGCGGGGTGTGGTTGCAGCAATTTCTGAAACCCGCCCGATTATGATCATTGTGATTGCTGGAACTTTGTTTAACATTGTTGGCAACTATGTGCTGGGGTTTGGTCAATTTGGGTTTCCGCGTTTAGGGTTAGCAGGACTCGCGATCGCAAGCGTGCTGAGCTTGTGGGGCATGTTTCTCGCGCTGGTCGGCTATGTCTTGAGCCATCCGAAGTTAAGGCAATATCGATTCTGCGATCGTATCTATCCGCCTCAACCGCAAAAGATTTACGAATTGCTCAAGATTGGCATTCCGATCGGTGTGTTCTCCGCGCTTGAGATTAGTGTTTACACCGCTTTGACCTATGCAATGGGACTTTGGGGTGCAACGGGTTTAGCAGCACATCAGATTGTGATGCAGACGATCAATCTGATCTTTATGGTTCCATTGGGAATGTCCTTTGCGACCACAGCGCGAATCGGACAATGGTTGGGACAGCGTAACCCTGTGGGCATTTGGCAGGCAGGAAAAGTAAGCCTCAGCGTCGGAGCGATTTGGACAGGATTGATTGCACTGTTGCTGGTACTCTTTCCGCGCCCGATCGTCGGACTATATCTTGATGTTCAGTCCCAAGAAAATGCGGAAGTCATTGGATTAGCGGTCTCAATGTTGCGGATTGGAGCGATCGCGCACTTCTTTGATGGGGTGCAAAAGATTGCGTATGGTGCGCTGCAAGGTTTGAAAGACACTCGTGTTCCGATGATCGTGAGTTTGCTGTGCTATTGGTGCGTGGGATTGTTTACGGCTTATGTGCTGGCGTTTCCGTTGCAGCTAGGCGGAGTCGGATTGTGGCTGGGGATTTTGCTTTCGGTTGCGATCGCGGCTGTTGCGTTTGTATGGCGATTTCAACGATTGACCTCGAATCGAATTGCGAATGCGAGTTGATAGGTTAATACCAAATTGATTTTTGAGTGCTACAGATCTTGGAAGCCCCCTACATCCCCCACGAGTGGGGGACTTCAAGCCAAATCTGTTTCGGATTCTCAAAGTCCCCCAGTATGGGGGATTTAGGGGGCGAAGGATCTGTCGCATCACAAATTGATTCGGTATAAAACGTTAATGGGTTAAAACAATGAGACATCCAGAATCTCCTCCAGATGTCTCATTGTTTTAGCGATAGTTCACACCTAAACTTTCTCAGCAATCTGATACGGATTGGTTAGTTTCTCAAGCTGTTGAATCAACAAGCTTAGGAACAATCCTACATCTGTCACCACGCCGATCGATTCGATCGAACCTCGATCGCTCAGCTTCGTCACAACGGCTGGATTGATATCCACACAGACCATCTTCACACCAGAAGGAGTCATGTTCCCAACTCCGATCGAGTGCAGCATCGAAGACAGCATCAAAATCATGTCTGCCCCTTCAATCAAACGAGCATAATCCTGCTGTGCTTCGATCAAATCCATTTTCGTATCGGGTAACGGGCCATCATCTCGGATTGATCCCGCTAACGAGAACGGGATGTTATTACGAACGCACTCATAGAGAATACCGTTCTTGAGAACACCTGCTTCAACCGTTTTGGCAATGCTACCGTAACGGCGCACCATGTTAATCACCTTCAAGTGATGGCGATGTCCACCCCGCACTGAAACGCCGCGCTTCATATCCACCCCGAGCGATGTTCCTAGCAGCGATTGTTCCATGTCGTGAACCGCGATCGCATTTCCACCCAAAAGCGCCTGAACATAGCCTTCCCGAATCAGTTTTGCTAGATGTTCACCACCGCCTGTATGAATCACAACAGGCCCTGCTGTCACAACTACACGACCGCCTTGATCTCGAATTTGCCGCAGTTCCCAAGCGATTTGCTCGACGACTAATTCAACCCGCCGCTCGCTCGATACACCTGCACCCATAAAGCTGAATTCCTGAGTGTTGCGTTGTTCACGCGAGGATGACTTACGGATTGTGCGAATGCCTTCGACTCCGACCACGACACGATCGCTCGTCGTCAAATCTCGCAGCAATTTACATTGTGCGGATTGACCATCCGGAGAAACCGCGATCGCGCCGTCCATGCGTTGACGATCGACTTTTACCCATTCGCCGTTGACTCGAACTTCAGTTGGGTAAATCGTGGTCACATAGAAATCATCGGGCGCAACGCCATTTTGAATGACAGGTTCAAGCTCGGCATCACAGACTTCTTGAGGACGCGGCAATGCACCCAGATCAATCAACTGCGACATAATCGTTTCCATCACTTCATGCGATGGAGCCGTGACTTTCACTTCTGCCGATGAGGTACTTTGACGCTGAGTCCCTAAGTTGAAGTTCAAGACTTGGAAGCTACCGCCTGCTTCGACAATGATATCGAGCGTGCGATTGATCACACCCGAATCGAGCAAGTGACCATCAAGTTGCACAACTCGGCTTTCGATCGTCGCACTCGCATGGAGTTCCACACGGACGGGTTCTGTCACGCGCAACGTTAAGCATTTCGCGGCACCCCCGGCTTTAAGAAATTCGGTTAGCGGGGTTTCTAGTACCTGAAATCCTGCATCTGCCAAGCGCTGTTTCAGGTCGGCGCTGGCTTTGTTCATAATCACAATGTGATCCACGTTTACCGCATTACAAGCAAAGTTGACGGCATCTGGCTCAGAGATTGCAATGCGCTTTTCAGCCGGAACCCGCATTTCGATCAACCGATTAGAATACGCATCAAACGCAGGCGGATAGTACAGCAGATAGCCATTGTTCAACGGGCAGAAGCAAGTATCGAGATGATAAAACCGATCGTCCATTAATCGCAGCGATAGCACCTCGACATCGAGCCATTTTGCTAAATAAGGATGCGAATCGAGTTCTGACCGAAAGCCATATCCCGCCCAAAGCCAGCGACCTTCGCGATCGAACAGTGCATCGCCCGCGCCTTCAAACGGCAATTCTGGCGGCAGTTCGTGAACCGTAAAGCCATTCTCCTCAAACCACGCTTTGAAATACGGTTCTTCGCCTTGGCGCTCTTTGTGGTAGAAGCGACTGAGAACAGCAGTTTCACCGAGAACTAAGCCTGCATTTGCTGTGAACACCATGTCTGGAACGCCTTTCTGAGGCGGCACCAAATCAACGATCGCGTGTTCCTTGATCAAGCGATGCAGTCCTTGCCATTGCTCCACCGCGCGATCACGTGAAGACTTGTGAATGTTGCCTTCCATCCACGGATTAATCACATAATCCACATCGTAATGGTCAGGCGCACACATCAGAATCCGAATCGAGGAGGTCATAGAAAAATCTGGGTAATGGGATAATCTAGGCAATCTACAAGAGTGAACGTGAGTTTGATCCGCGAAGTTGTATCGGTCAATACGGAAGCTCTAGGACACGGTTCGTGTTAGAAAGCGTGAATCCAATCCATTCTATGAACAAAAGGGAGTGGTTCTCGACAAATTTTAGGGAATAGTTTGAAAGGCGTTATTCACAAATCAAACCACATCAAATTGGGATACAAAAAATTGGCATACAAAAAACCCAGTGGCGCGACACCACTGGGCTGGTAGCTGTGAAAGTTGATACTCTCTAATGAAATGACTTATGCGCTAATCATCGCAGCGCCGATGCAATTCCTCATCTGTAGAATCACCGAAATCTGGTCTGCAAAACGCTGGAAGCTTCGAGAATCATGTCAGAGAATCCGTATTCACACGGTATATTTTTGTGCTGCGTTTGAAGATGATTAGAAATTTTTCGATCGTTCATTATGCAACGGCGTGCAACTCTGTCGCATTTTGAGTAACCTTACCCGTCTTTAACCAAGCTTCTAGTTCAGCAGGCGGTTGTACTCGACTTAACTCAGCCCGCAATGCTTCACCTTCAAGCACTTCTCGCTCCAGCAAGGATTGAGATAGTTCTTCCAGCAGCGATCGATTGTTCTTCAGAATCGCTAAGGCAATGTGATGCGCGTTATCGACGATCGCTTTGACTTCGCGATCGATCTCTTCAGTCACTTTCGCGCTGATCTGACGACGCGAGGGAGCGTATCCTTCGATGAACTGCTGCTGCATTTTCTCAAAGGCAACCGGGCCTAACTCCTCGCTCATACCGTAGATAGTCACAGTGCGTTCTGCAAGATCCGTGGCTTTTTGAATGTCGTCACTGGCTCCGGTTGAAACCTTACCGAAAATGACTTCTTCTGCCGATCGACCGCCCAGCAAAGTGGCAATCCGTCCCCGAATTTCGTCTTCTGCCATGAGGAAGCGATCTTCTTCTGGTAATTGCAGCGTGTAGCCTAATGCACCTACACCACGCGGGACGATCGAGATTTTCTCAACCTTACCCGCACCGGGCATCAATACCCCAATCAGCGCGTGTCCCACTTCATGATGGGCGACAATCTTCTTCTCAGTTTCGTTCAGGATGCGCGATCTCTTCTCAAGTCCTGCGATCACACGCTCGATCGCCTCATTGAAGTCTGCCATCACCACAGAATCGCGATTGTTTCGAGCCGCAAGCAGCGCTGCTTCATTCACCAAGTTGGCTAAGTCTGCACCTGCAAATCCGGGAGTGCGAACCGCGATCGTTGAAAGATCAACATCGCTTGCTAATTTGACGTTGCGAGCGTGAACATTGAGAATCGCTTCACGCCCAATCTTGTCAGGACGATCGACGACTACTTGACGATCGAACCGTCCAGGACGACGCAGCGCTGGATCTAACACTTCTGGGCGGTTGGTTGCTGCCAGCAGAATCACACCCGTATTCGCATCAAAGCCATCCATCTCAGTCAGCAACTGGTTTAGCGTTTGTTCGCGTTCATCGTTGCCACCGGCGAAGTTTCCAGAACCGCGAGACTTACCAAGCGCATCTAACTCATCGATAAACACGATACAAGGCGCTTGTTGTTTCGCTTGTTCAAACAAGTCACGAACGCGAGAAGCACCAACCCCGACGAATAGTTCAATAAACTCAGAACCTGAGATCGAGAAGAATGGAACCCCTGCTTCTCCAGCGATCGCTTTGGCTAACATCGTTTTCCCGGTTCCAGGAGGCCCAACCAGCAAGACTCCTTTCGGGATCTTTGCCCCTAAGCGTGAATATTTCTCCGCATTCTTGAGAAAATCAACAATCTCTTGCAGTTCGGCTTTAGCTTCGTCTACCCCTGCCACATCAGTAAACTTAACGCCCGTTGTGCCTTCTGAGTAGATGCGGGCTTTACTTTTTCCAACGGTAAGCGCTGCGGCTCCGCCTCCTTGACGGTTAATAAAGAAGCTGTAGATTCCAAAGAAAATCAGCGGCGGTAACACCCAGCTAAAAATTGTACCAATCCAGCTGTAAGGACTTGGCGTAGGCGCGCTAAATTCAACATTGTTATCGCGCAGAATCTTCGGCAAATCGAGGTCGATCGCCACCGGAGCTGTGGTATACACCGGAGCACGAGTCCCATCCTGAGCAGGCTGTGTTGACTTCAGTGTAAATTCAATTTTGTCGTTTCCAATAATTGCCCGATCGACATTGCCCGATCGCACTTGAGAGACGAAATCACTATAAGCAACTTGCTGAGATTGTGAACTAAAGCTTGGCACCACAAAATTCAGCAGTAATAGTAACGCAAATACAATCAGCAATCCGCCTCCGAACTGCCGAGGGCGCTGAGTGCGCTTATTGTTTGTTTCTACTGGCATTGCGGATTTATCCCGAATCGTTTTCTCCATTGTAGAAAATGCACTGCGATCGCTCCCGCCAGGACGCTCTGCCAAAAGGTAAGGATTTCCGTACTTTATCTGTTGTTATTGTTTCAAAATTCGAGGAAACGGCTGTTTTCTGTATGATTGAAGAATGATGGCTAGAGGAGTTCGGTTTTTTGGAGTTTGAGTTTGACCCCAATAAGAGTGCGGCTAATCAAGTTAAACATGGAATCGACTTCAATCAAGCTCAACAGTTATGGACAGATTCGGAGCGCGTTGAGATCCCAGCCAGAACAGAAGATGAACAACGATTCCTTGTCATTGGTAAAATCTCTCAGCAATATTGGGCAGCAGTCATAACATATCGAGCCGAAATGGTACGGATCATTTCCGTTCGACGTGCAAGAGATAGCGAGGTAGAACTTTATGAAAGCAGAAGAATTTGATAAACGGTTTGACAACGCCGAAGATATCATCGAGTTTTTAGACCTGTCAAAAGCATCACGTCCAGGATTAGGACAGAGATCAGTAAGAATTGACTTTCCAGACTGGATGGTTCAAGGAATCGATCAAGAAGCAAAGCGCTTAGGCTTAGATCCGTCAGACAATCCGCTCAAAGGGTTGGCTGACGCGATTGAGGAACACATGACAAAGCTTGGGGCTGAGGATGTGAAAGAGTACGCGATCGCATTCTTTAAGTCTTTCCACTACGCGATCGATCACCCTGACATCCCAATTTTTGAGACGGGCATCGAGATGATTTTGAACGATCGGGTTTTGCCAGATATTGACAGCGCTGTTTTTGCAGTGACGATGAGCTATCTGGCACAAAGCCTGAAAGACAAAAAATATAACGGCGATGTCGGTGTTATGCTTGCCGAACTTTTGACGGGAAAAATTTCGCAAGCTCCGGCAAGAGAACCAGTGGAATGACGCATTCTTCTCTGCCGCAGTAATATCGCACTCTGTCGATCGCGAATCGTTCTGGGTGCTGCTGGATGCAACAGGCGATCGTTGGATGCAATTCTCTGACTAGGGTTGTGCTCGTCCCCGGTGAATCGCATTTAATCTGAAATGTGCGGTTTGAAATTGTTAACGGTAATCTGTCTAAAAGTTGTGATTTGTCCCCAATCGTTTCGAGTAAAAATTGCATCTCAAATTCCTGCCAGTCAGTCAATCGCTTCTAAAAATCTGGGTTGCAGACAAATTAAGACAAGATTCGCCGTCCTCTCAGTATTGAGTTGAATGATTGAGGCTTGAATGACAGCTTTACACCATTAAAAATATTAAGATTCAACCTTTATGCTTTTAGAACTAAAGCGAATTGAGGTTCCACCAGGGCAACGAGTGTTGTTACAAGAGGTTTCATGGGAAGAATTTGAGCAAATTTTAGAAGAATTGGGCGATCGGCGTGCTACCCGAATTGCATATGACGACGGAACGTTAGAGATTATGACCCCACTGCCTGAACACGAAGGCGACAAAGAGGTTATTGGAGATCTAATCAAGGCGTTATTAGAAGAACTAGACATTGAATTTCTGACATTGGGTTCAATTCCTTTAAGAATCAAGAAATGCTTAAAGGAATTGAACCCGACCAATGCTTCTACATTCAGAACGAGTCCAAAATACGAGGCAAAAAGCGTCTAGATTTGAGTGTTGATCCTCCTCCAGACCTCGCCCTTGAAATTGATTTAACTTCTCGGACACATCCAAGTATCTATCAAGCATTAGGAGTCCCGGAGCTATGGCGGT
The DNA here is from genome assembly GCA_014695195.1 of Cyanobacteria bacterium FACHB-DQ100. Taxonomy (NCBI): domain Bacteria; kingdom Bacillati; phylum Cyanobacteriota; species Cyanobacteria bacterium FACHB-DQ100. The sequence goes on from JACJNW010000022.1 coordinate 230,972, forward strand.
TTGAGAAAGGAAAGCTTCAGATCAATGTGTTGCGAAACGGTCAATATGAAGTCTCAGAGCGAGGAGATATTTTTGCCAATTTACCGATCGCACAAGTGATTCCACACTACCGAGAGCAAAGCGACATGATCGGCAGGAATGCAACTCTGAAAGCATTTCGACAGTGGATCAGGCAACAGATTGGTTGATTCGGGCGCTCGATAGAAGTTTTGCCAGCCAAATTCGTCAACCTGCGGCAAGATAAGATAAATAACGCACTTGTTGAAATTTCCGGGACTTCAATGGCTACTCCTCTTAGCGGCGCTCAAATTCGGCAGACGTTTCTTGATTTCTTTGCACAGCGCGGACATCAACCGCTACCCAGTGCGTCGCTGGTGCCTGAAGATCCAACGGTGTTATTGACGATCGCCGGAATGCTGCCATTTAAGCCGATTTTTCTCGGTCAGCGTCAGGCTGAATTTCCCCGCGCGACGACTTCTCAGAAGTGTATCCGCACGAACGATATTGAGAATGTGGGACGCACCGCCCGACATCATACGTTTTTTGAGATGCTGGGAAATTTCAGCTTTGGTGATTATTTTAAGTCGCAAGCGATCTCTTGGGCTTGGGAGCTTTCAACCAAAACGTATGGCTTGCCTCCAGAGCGCATCATCGTCAGCGTGTTTGAAGAAGATGACGAAGCGTTCGCGATCTGGCGTGATGAGATTGGTATTCCTGCCCATCGAATTCAGCGTATGGGGGCAAAAGATAACTTCTGGAATTCAGGCCCAACTGGCCCCTGCGGCCCTTGCTCGGAGTTGTATTACGACTTTCATCCAGAACTCGGTGATGACCACCTTGATCTCGAAGATGATACACGCTTCATTGAGTATTACAACCTGGTGTTTATGCAATACAACCAGGACATTGATGGCAATTTAACCCCACTTCAGAACAAGAACATTGATACGGGAATGGGTCTGGAGCGGATGGCACAGATTCTCCAGCAAGTGCCAAATAACTATGAAACAGATTTGATTTTCCCGATCGTTCAAACCGCTGCAAAAATTGCTGGGATCGATTACGCGATCTCAGATGAATCGACGAAAGTCTCGCTGAAAGTGATTGGCGATCATGTTCGCGCTGTCGTTCACATGATTGCAGATGGCATCATTGCCTCGAATGAAGGACGGGGCTATGTGCTGCGGCGATTAATTCGCCGGGTAGTGCGTCATGGACGTTTAATCGGAATCAATCAAGATTTCACGCCTGATGTTGCAGAAACTGCGATCGCACTGGCTGAATCGGCTTACCCGAATGTGCGAATGAAGGAAACCGTGATCAAGTCGGAACTGAAGATTGAAGAAGAACGGTTCCGCAAGACGCTCGATCGTGGCGAAAAGCTATTAGAAGACATCTTGAACCAAGAACAAAAGCAGATCTCTGGAAAAGATGCGTTTGAGCTATACGACACCTACGGCTTTCCGGTTGAACTCACCGAAGAAATTGCGGCTGAAAAAGGTTTAACTGTTGATATGTTGGGCTTTGAAGCTGAAATGGAAGCTCAACGCCAACGGGGACGCGATGCTCATAAAACGATCGATTTAACTGTTCAAGGAACATTAGATACGCTGGCAGAAACAATCCAGGAAACAGAATTCTTAGGCTACAAACAACCTTCTAGCCAAGCGGAAATTCAACTGTTGTTAGTAGATGGTGAAACCGTCGATCAAGTCGAATCTGGCACCGAAGTGCAAATCGTTCTGAATCAAACGCCGTTTTATGCAGAATCTGGGGGTCAGATTGGCGATCGAGGTTATCTGTCTGGTGAAGATTCGGTGATTCGGATCGAGGATGTGAAGAAAGAGTCAGCGTTCTTTGTTCACTTTGGACGAGTCGAGCGTGGAACGGTGCGAGTGAGCGATCGTGTCACCGCTCAGATTGATCTGTCCTGTCGTCGTCGCGCCCAAGCCAATCACTCTGCCACACACTTGCTACAAGCAGCACTGCGTAAGATTGTCGATGAAAGCATTTCGCAAGCGGGATCATTAGTTGACTTCGATCGCTTACGGTTTGACTTCAACTATTCCAAGCCCTTAACCCTGGAACAACTGCAACAAGTTGAAGAACAAATTAACACCTGGATTGCAGAAGGACATCAAGCCGAGATTGAAGTTATGCCGATCGCAGATGCGAAAGCAAAAGGTGCAGTCGCAATGTTTGGTGAAAAGTATGGGGATGAAGTTCGCGTGATTGATTTCCCTGGGGTTTCGATGGAGCTATGCGGCGGAACTCATGTGAGTAACACCGCAGAAATTGGGTTGTTCAAGATTGTTTCTGAGATCGGAGTTGCGGCGGGAGTTCGACGGATTGAAGCAATCTCCGGAGCATCGGTGCTGGAATATCTCAATGTTCGCGAGGCTGTTGTTAAAGAGTTAAGCGATCGCTTCAAAGTCAAACCCGAAGAGATCGCCGATCGCATTACTTCACTCCAAACCGAACTGAAGAACACTCAGAAGCAATTGGAAGCGGTGAAAGGACAGCTAGCGATCGCCAAAGCCGATCAACTGTTAGCTGAAGCTGAAACCGTTGGAGACTTCAAAATGCTGGTGGCTCAACTCGAAGGCGTTGATCCGGCTGCGCTTCAGAAAGCCGCAGAACAACTGCTGCAAAAATTAGGTGAAGGCGCGATCGTCTTGGGTTCAATTCCCGAAGCGGGTAAGGTGAGCTTTGTGGCGGCGTTTAGTCCAGCAGTCGTAAAGAAAGGACTGCAAGCGGGGAAAGTTGTCGGTGCGATCGCAAAAATCTGCGGCGGTGGCGGCGGGGGTCGCCCGAACTTGGCGCAAGCAGGCGGGCGAGATACGAGCAAACTACCGGAAGCCTTGGCAGAGGCAAAGCAGCAATTGCAATCTGGCTTAATTTAGGAAATTCGCCCTATCTTCAGCAGCCGAGTTTAGCTGCTGAAGATAGGGCATCAGCTGTGCTAATGTTGAGCTATCTTTGTGCAGGAGAGTTATCGTGTCTCCGATTCACCAAATCATTCTCGGAGAGTTACAAAAATTTCCACTTGAGAAACAGGGAGAAGTTTTAAATTTTATTGAATCGTTGCAACAAACAACAGAAACAAAACTTGGTCGTCCCATGCTCAGGGGTATTTGGGCAAACGTAGAAGAAATTACAGAAGAGGACATTGCAGAGGTGCGACAAGAAGTGTGGAGCAACTTTTCAAGAGAGATTGAATGAGTTCAGTTGTTGCAGACACCCATACAATCATTTGGTATCTTCGCAATTCGTCTAAGCTTTCAGTAGTTGCACGCGAAACGCTGGATCGAGCAGTTCAAGCGGGTGATTTAATCTACATTTCAGCAATTTCATTCGTAGAAATAGTCTATCTGGTTGAAAAAGGAAGGATTCCTAATGCAGATTTTACTAACCTTCTGAAGCTTACCTCAGACTTTTTGATAGGAATTGCGATCGCACCGCTGAACCTAGAAGTCGCAATAGCGATACAGCAAATTCCGAGAGAGACAGTCCCCGAAATGCCTGATCGCATTATCGCAGCAACAGCTTTCTCGCTAAATCTGCCGCTGATTACCTGTGATCACAAGGTTCAAGCCTTGGCAAACGTTCAGACGGTCTGGTAGTTTCTCAATTCAATTTATCGATGCTTGCTTTCGTTGATGGCGGCGATAACGAGCTAGACAAGCTTCTAAATCTGTACAGGATTCAGCATCTAAGCTTGAATCACCCTTGCGATTACACATTTCGATGCAGTGTTGCAGCGATCGTGGTTGCGGTTGACGCATTTCTTTGAATAGTAAAAAACAGTCGCGAAACATCTCTTGTTAAAGGTGTAAACAACAAAAAACAGATCTCCAACAGCTTAAGAATGTTAGAGATCTTTAACCGTACCTAATTATTGCGATAGTTCGCATCCAGCCAGCAGCGGGGCAATGCCTCACCAGAAGGAAACACTAAAGCAGTTTTGGTATACTTTTCTGGGTCTTGCTCTTCTTGCCCTGCTTGATCGCGGGCAGGAACCATCTCTTCGTTTGGATCAATCAAAAGCTTCACATCCAGAACTTCGAGTAAGTTACCCGTTTCTTTTTCTTGCAGCAACATACAAAGCCTTCCTTGCGACACTGTGATTAGAATAAAGAACAATCAACGAATCGAAATTCCTCCTAAGACAGAGTTTCGTCAGGATTAATCGCATTCTTGAAGTCATCGGCGATCGGCTGTGCTGCTCCAATTACATCTTGCTTCATGCCATCCATCATCTGCGAAAGCTCTTCGCGAGTTTCAACTTTCAACAGGTAGCGGTTCACAAACCAAACTGTGTAGCCGATTCCAACCAGTTCTAACAACCCGCTAATGATTGGAAGGCTCGTCACAAAGCCAATGACCCCGAAGATAAGATTCAGCGCAAACAAGGAGACTAGAATTGCACCAAGCACATAGACGATCGGCTTATACTCTTGCCAGAATGCCGAAATGTACTTCATTGGATCACTGAAAAAGTCTTCGATCTGAGCGCGATCGCGCTCCCACGCAGCAAGCCGACGCGCTTCGATCATCTCTTGCTCAGTCATTTGCTCAACCGTTGTAGGCGTGGGCTCAATAGCAGAGCTAGATGGCATTTCAATTTGAGTAGTCATGTTAGTTTCCTCTAGGATTTACGACAGCGATCGAACCAGGCTTGATAGGTTTCTTTGTGTTTCGAGTCTTTGAGCGTGATTTCGATCCGAATTTCGGCACAGTTATGATCGGGAGTCCGGGCGATCGCGTCGAGCAGATCACTCACTGTTTTAGGTGAATCGAACTCACCCTGAATCGTGTTACCGTTCGCGATCGCGGTTCCGTTCGTGTGCTCTTTGCCATTAATTTGGCTCTGACCCAGATCGATTTCTGCAATCCGCTCGTAAGTCGGGTCAACCCGCTCAACAATCAATTTTTCTCGTCGAACAGGAACCTCAACAATTCGAGTCTCGATCTCTTTGCGGACAACAATTTCGCCAACTTTACGCTTATCAGAACGGACAACTAACCGTTCTTCTAGCAGTTGAATGACTTCTTCAGGGGTAAGAACCTCAGAAGTCAGGGATTCATCAGCTTGGGGGATCATAGCGGCAGGATGAAGAATAAAGGATCGAAGGATGAAAGTTACCTTTCATCCTTCAGCAGTCGTTGAGATTAGAGTTTCTTCTCGACGATCGGAGTACCATCGACATTGAGATCAACCTCTTCGCGGCGGATTTGATCTTCTGCGGTGACAACATCGTGATCGACAACCTTCTTCACGCGCACTTCTTCACGCACAAAGGCTTCTTTCTGGATGTCGGCTACTTCTTCGTAAACTTCGACTCGCGCCACTTCACCTTCATGAAAATCAGCTTCACCCACAGTCACAGGCATTCCTCCCGTCACCGGAGTCCGTTCAATGACGACGCGCTCTTTCTCGATTGGCACAGAAACACGAGCGGTTTCAGTCTCGGTATGCTTACCGACGGTCACTTCACCCGTTTTTTGGCGAGTCTTGCTAGCAATCAAGCGCTCTTGGTAGAGACGTAAGGTTTGATCATTGTCCAATCCATAGAGATCCGGATCGCGATCGTAGCCATAGCTTGAGCGATCGTAGGTCATGTCTGCACTCATTGCAGCGGTTGTCGGGCGATACACTCCCCGAACTTGTTCTTCATGGTCATAATCGATCAATCGCTCTGGATCGTAGGTCGGTAAACTTTCCACTTGAGCCTTGGTCAGACTGTTTGCATAAACCCGATGATCGGGATATGCAATGCGCCCTTGCGCGATCGGCATCAAGACTTTTTTGCCCAAGATCCACAACCCCGTGTTGATCACGAGATAGCGAAACGATCCATCATCATCAACTAGAACATCATCGACTGAGCCGACCTTTTCGTTACCAGAATACACATCAAATCCAATGACATCATTGTTATCGAAGTGTGTGCGGTAGTCAGGGTCAAAATCCTTAATCTTATGAAGAGCCATAGCAGTATTTCATGGTTAATTGTGAATTATTTCTACAATAGAAACCAAAGCGATTGGCGACATCATTCTTTTGGAGCGTCAAATCAAGCCAAAAGCAGTAGTTTTTGAACGGCTTCGGCAGAAATCTATGTGAGAATCAAGAAAACGATCGCCACCGTTTATTTTATGGCTCAAGTTTTATCAAAAGACCTTGATCAACAATTGGTGATTCAAGGAACCTGGGAGCATTTCAAGCACATCCAACAAGGATTTGCAGAAACGCCAGGAGTAAAGCTGTCTTATTACAAGGAAACGATCGAGATCCCTATGCCCGGACTAGACCACGAACGTTTTTCCCGCATTATCAATTATCTAGTCTCAACATTCCTGCTGAAGCAAGGAGTTTGGTTTCAGATGACTGGCTCAGTGACACAAGAGCGGAAACGAGAAGTTTCTGCTCAAGCAGACGAATCTTTTTGTCTGGGCAGATTGAAGCCGATTCCTGACTTATCTATTGCAGTTGTCTTCACCAGTGGCGGCGTGAATAGATTGGCGAAGTATCGGGCGTTGGGTGTGCCTGAAGGGTGGTTCTGGGAGGGTGGCGTTCTAAAGCTTTATCACCTGCGCGAAGAAGGCTATCAGCAGATCGATCGTAGCGAACTACCAGGACTCGATCGCTTGGATATCAATCTATTGCAGCGCTGTATTTTAATCGCTGAAACCGACTTTGCAGAAGCAGTACAAACCTTTCAACAATCGATCTAAAAGCTCCATTCTCGAAGCGCGATCGCAATCCCTTGTCCTAGCCTGGACTCTTCTGGCTCAACTTTGGCAAGTCGCTTCAATTGTTGATGAGCTAACTCTGCGTTCAGTGTTTTCAATGCCGAAATTGCATGAAACCGTACACCATCCTCTGCATCTGCTAAGAGTGCTATCAGAGGACTTAAAGCTTCCACATTGCCTAACTGTCCTAAAGAAAGCGCGATCGCTTGTCGAGTCACAGCGGAACGCAAAAGCGGCAAAACATTTAACAGAATTCCGGTTGCTTGAAACTTTAGGGTGTCTGAGTCAATCCGCCCCATCGATTGAATAATTTCGAGTTGAATCGCCTCCGGCAGCGCCAACTGTAACAACGCATCTTCTAAGTAATTCAAAGATTCAGGCAGTTTCATCCAGCTTAATGCACGCACTAGCTCGATCGCTAAATTTTTTGGAGTATGCGGCGATCTCAAAGTCTCGTATAGTGCCCTTGCTGCTTCAGAAGTTCCCCGTCTGCCAAGCGAGATCGCAGCTTGCCGACACACCTCAAGATTCAAGTCCAGCAGCATCGGACGAAGATAGGTCACTAAATTTGGGTAATCTTGACAAAACCCTAATCCAGCGACCGCAGCTAATCTAACCTGTGTGACTGGATCTTGCAGTGCATCAATGAGAACAGTCACAACCTCAGGTGCATGAAAACTACTGAGCGCTTCGATCGCAATGGCGCGAACCTGAGCGTTTGAATCATGAACCACCTGCATCAACAATGGAACCGTTTCCGATCGCCGAATCTGTCCCAACGCTTGAACTGCAAACAGTCGCGTAGAAACTTCTACCAGCAATGGCTCTAACATCGGAACAGCAGATTTTCCCATGCTGGCTAACACTGAAACTGCCATCGAATTTAATTCCTGACTCTGGGAATTTTTTAGCAGTTCAATCAAAGCCTCAAGCACTTGTGGATGTTTAAAGCTGCCTAAAATACGAACCGCAAACCATTGTGCTTCTAACTCCGCTTCTTCATCGTTTAACAGTTCAATCAAGGGTGCGATCGCATCCGTCCCAAAGCTTGGAAAGAGCTTACCCATCTCCCAGCGCTCCTGAAAACTGCCGCCTTCTAGCACCTGCATGGCTAAGTCGAGCAGCACAGTCGTAGTGTTTGGATTGCAGAACAACGATCGTTCAGTCTCACCCAGTTCATCGTTTAAGAGAATCTGCTGCAATCTGTAGCTCAACTGTCCCCAGTCCTGCTGATTTGCTGCGGACTGAGCCTGCTCTAAAATCTCGGAATATCTTAAGTTCTGCACAATTTTTGCCTGCCGTTCTGATCACACATCAGCATTCATCGTCTGATGTTACTGTGCCACAGAAGTCGGCGATCGTCTTGGCAGTTATTGACAAAAACGCATCAATTGATTGCAATGTTTGCATGAGTGCGGCAGAGCATCAATCCCCACCGCACTCATTGTTTTAGATTCTGTTTTACATTTTACCGTTTTGCATCACTTGTTGAAGATGATGACGGATTTCTTGAGCCGTTTGCATGTCTGCGTCTCTCAGCTTGCGGAATAGTTCAGCACAGGGCTGAGACTGCATTTGTTCTGCGTCTTTGATGTACGTTTCGTATGCTTTTACCGCTTCTGCCTTATTTTGCAACGCTGTGAGCAAGTCATACTCAAGGTTACTAATGGCTTCATTCCGAATTGCAGCCTGAGTCATAAGCCAAACCTCCAATGATTTAGGTCTGATTTAACAGTGGATCAATGCCGATCGACCTTCCTCTATCCAAAAGCGCATTAACCTAATTTCACCTGAACATTCTGTCCATCTATCTGAACCGGATAAGTCTCTAACGGTTTCGCGGCTGGTTCTTTTTGCACTGTACCGTCCGCAGCAAATGCCGCGCCATGACAGGGACAGACGAACGATTTACGCTCTTTACTCCAACCGACCAAGCAGCCCTGATGGGTGCAAGTCGAATTGACTGCAATCAGCGTTTTTGGATCAGATGGACTGCGAATCACCACGATCGGAACCGGGGACTCGGTTTGTAGGAAACCTTTGGCATCGAGTTCTGCGATCGTTCCCACCGTCTCAAGTCTCTTAGCGTTTGCTTGCTCATTGCCCCGCCCCGTGCAAGCCGCAAGAAACGCAGTCAATCCGGCTGGAACTCGACTCATCAGCCAACCCACTCCAGCCCACGATAAAAATGTTCGACGACGCATCGCGTTCTCCTTTTCCTCTTTGTTCTAAGGTACGGTGGCGAACCTCTTTCTAGGGGCAGATGACGAAAACGAATAGCCATTATGCAAAAACGTCATATTACGACATACTTTGTAACAACAGCTACGAATTTTCTCTCTTATCCCGCTTACCTTTACTGCATGGTCAACGTCGCATCCAAAGACATCGAATTGGGGAGACGAAACGATCAGACTTGTGTTCGCTCTGGAACACCTTTATCTATAGGCTCAATCCATGACAGACACCCTTGCATCTGCGCCCACTCAGAATAAGTTTGAAAAACTCAAAGCAGAGAAAGACGGTCTTGCGGTGAAAGCAGAGCTAGAGCAGTTCGCTCATCTCGGCTGGGAAGCAATGGATGAAACCGATCGCGATTATCGCTTGAAATGGCTGGGCGTATTTTTCCGCCCCGTTACCCCTGGCAAATTCATGTTACGGATGCGAATTCCGAATGGAATTTTGACCAGTGGGCAAACGCGAGTGTTAGGAGAAATCCTACAGCGTTATGGCGATGACGGCAATGCGGACATCACCACGCGCCAGAATATTCAACTGCGCGGCATTCGGATCGAAGATTTACCGGAAATCTTCCGCAAGTTCGATCAGGCTGGATTAACGAGCGTTCAGTCCGGGATGGATAACGTTCGCAACATCACCGGATCGCCCGTCGCTGGGATTGATGCGGATGAGTTGATCGACACCCGCGGACTGGTGCGAAAAGTGCAGGATATGATCACGAACAATGGTCGTGGCAATCCGAGCTTTAGCAATCTGCCGCGTAAGTTCAACATTGCGATCGCGGGCTGTCGCGATAACTCGGTTCATGCAGAAATCAATGACATCGCGTTTGTGCCTGCTTACAAAGAGGGGACGCTCGGCTTTAATGTCTTAGTCGGTGGCTTCTTCTCAGCAAAGCGCTGCGATGCAGCGATTCCCTTAAATGCCTGGGTTGATCCGCGTGATGTCGTCGCCGTTTGTGAAGCGATTTTGACCGTGTATCGTGATTTGGGCTTGCGATCAAATCGCCAGAAAGCCCGCTTAATGTGGCTGATTGATGATTTGGGTCTCGATGCCTTTCGCGAAGCCGTGGAAAACCGCTTAGGCTACAAATTCACGCCTGCTGCTCTGAAAGATGAGATTCTTTGGGACAAACGCGATCACATCGGCATTCATGCTCAAAAACAGCCGGGACTTAACTATGTCGGATTGCACGTTCCCGTGGGACGATTATTCGCTCAAGACTTGTTTGATCTAGCTCGAATTGCAGAAGTTTACGGCAGCGGCGAAGTTCGCTTTACCGTGGAACAGAATGTAATCATTCCCAATGTTCCAGACTCTCGCGTTTCGGCATTGCTGAGAGAGCCGATCGTCAAACGGTTTTCGATCGAGCCGCAAAATCTCTCCCGCGCTTTAGTTTCTTGCACAGGCGCACAGTTTTGTAACTTTGCTCTGATTGAAACCAAAAATCGTGCAGTCGCTTTGATGCAAGAACTCGAACAAGAATTGCACTGTCCGCGTCCGGTGCGAATTCACTGGACAGGCTGTCCGAACTCTTGTGGACAACCGCAGGTGGCAGACATCGGACTGATGGGTACAAAAGTTCGCAAAGACGGTCGCACCGTGGAAGGTGTGGATCTCTACATGGGTGGCAAAGTTGGCAAACACGCTGAGCTTGGAACCTGTGTGAGAAAAAGCATTCCCTGTGAAGACCTTAAGCCGATTTTGCAAGAGATCTTAATTGAGCAGTTTGGCGCACGTCCTTGGTCAGAGTTGCCCGAATCCACCCGACTTGCTCAAACGGCATGGATTACCCTCGATCGACCCGCAACCGAAACGCCCAACGGTCAATCGACAACCGAAGACTTTGAGTATGTTCTCAGTTCTCCCATGGTCGTGCCAACGCCAGTGGTAACACCCGCTACCGTAAGTTTCGTTCGGTCAGGTAAAGATGTAACCTGTACTCAAAATGACTTCATTCTTGATGTTGCCGATCAGGCAGAGGTTGCGATCGATAGCTCTTGCCGCTCTGGAACCTGCGGTAGCTGCAAATGCACCCTACTCGAAGGTGAAGTTAGCTACGACGGTGAACCGGATGCACTAGACGAGCGCGATCGAGCTGCCGGAAAGATCCTAACTTGCATTGCTCGTCCCGTCGATCGCATCGTTCTCGATGCCTAAGTTTGTTCGCCCTTACACATCAGCACTTGCTGTGCTTTCCCTTTTATTCCCAGTACACTTTCTCTAACCATCATCCATGTCTAATCTTTCAAGACGTAAGTTTCTCTTGACCGCAAGTGCTTCCGCAGCAGGTACGCTGATTATCAATGGTTGCAGCACAGGCTTGAATAAAAGTGCTTCGAGCAGTTCATCTACGACGAATGCGGCTCCTGCTGTGAACGTAAGTGCAGCAGATGCACCAGAAACGACCACCGCTAAACTTGGCTTTATCGCGCTGACGGATTCGGCTCCCTTGATTGTTGCGTTGGAAAAAGGCTTCTTCGCCAAGTACGGCATGAAAGATGTGTCTGTCGCCAAGCAGACTTCCTGGGCAGTGGTGCGCGATAACTTAGAGCTAGGTGCCGAAAGAGGCGGCATTGATGGATCTCACATTCTGTCTCCGATTCCCTACTTCATGACCACCGGGAAGATCACCAAAGGCAATACGCCAGTGCCGATGAGCATTCTGGCGCGGATGAACACCAACGGTCAGGGCATATCGATCGCCAGCGACTACGCAAACCTCAATCTCGGTGCGGATAGTACGCCGCTGAAGGCAAAAGTCGATGAGATGAAAGCTTCAGGCAGAAAGTTCAAGTGTGCGGTGACTTTCCCGGGTGGAAACCATGATTTAATTATGCGCTATTGGTTAGCAGCAGGTGGGATCAATCCCGAAACCGATGTCGAAATCGTGGTAGTTCCGCCGCCTCAGATGGTTGCGAATATGCAAACCAAGACGATGGATTCTTTCTGTGTGGGTGAACCGTGGAACGATCGCTTAGTCAACAAAAAACTCGGCTACAACGCGATCACGACCGGAGAATTCTGGAAAGACCACCCCGAAAAAGCGTTTGCAATGCGGAAAGATTGGGTCGATAAGAATCCGAAAGCTGCCAAAGCCTTGTTGATGGCAGTTCAAGAAGCGCAGATGTGGTGCGACAAGGACGAAAACAAAGAGGAAATGTGTCGTATCATCTCGGCTGAAAAGTATGTTAATGCTCCAGTCGAGGACATTCTAGAGCGGATGAAAGGGAACTTCGACTTTGGCAATGGTCGGACACTGCAAAATAGTCCCTTGTTGATGAAGTTCTGGCGCGACCAAGCTTCATATCCGTTCAAGAGTCATGATCTGTGGTTTGTTACCGAGAATATGCGCTGGGGCAAGTTTGAAGCCAGCACCGATGCGAAAGCATTAGTTGATCAGGTCAACCGAGAAGATCTTTGGAAAGAAGCGGCAAAAGCGATCGGACAAGAAGCCGTGATTCCGAAAGAGACTTCGCGTGGAGTCGAAACCTTCTTCAACAACGTCACCTTCGATCCGGCAAATCCCAAAGCTTACCTCGATAGCTTGAAGATCAAAGTCGCGTAAGTGAGTTCAGCCTGAAGGGTTAGCCAACTGGTTAGTCAACTAGCCCTTCACAGTTCACCGTCATCCTCATCAACTATCTCTTCTGCCATGACTATCAACCCGTCTCTTCGTCCCGCTCGATCGTCCAAGTTCTCAAAAGCGCTGAAAAATTACGGCAATAATTTGATTCCGGTAATTGTCTGTGTCATGGCTGCATTAACGGTCTGGCAACTGCTGTGCATGAGTCCGGACTCACAAATGCCAGGCCCGATCAAGGTGATTCAACAAACCTGGATATTAGTGCTTGATCCCTTCTCGGTCGGGGAAGCGGGTACAGGAGTTGGTTTTCTGCTATTGGCAAGTTTGCAGCGTGTTCTAATTGGATATATGCTGGCGGCTGTGGCTGGGATTGCTATCGGTGTTTTGCTCGGAGTCAGCCAATTTATGCGAACGGGTGTTGATCCGATCGTTCAAGTTCTGCGAACGATTCCGCCGCTGGCGTGGTTGCCGATCGCGCTGGGTATCTTTCGTGATAGTCGCCCTGCGGGTATCTTTTTGATCTTCATCACCGCAATTTGGCCGATCGTAATCAATACGGCTCTCGGCGTACAGCAAATTCCGCAGGACTATAACAACGTGGCTAAGGTACTGAAGCTGTCAGGCAAAGAGTATTTTTTTAGCATTCTGGTGCCTTCGACTGTTCCTTATGTGTTTGGCGGTTTGAGGATTGGGATTGGGTTGGCGTGGTTGGCGATCGTGGCGGCAGAAATGATGACACCCGGCGATGGTATCGGGTTTCAGATCTGGGATGCCTACAACTCCGGCGGCGATCTAGGCATGAGTAAAACGATTATCTATGTTTTCTCGACGGGTCTTGTGGGTCTAGCGCTCGATCGTCTGGTTGGTTGGATTGGCTCACGCATTACTTCGGATCACTAAACCCTTCACCCCATTGCTGCATATGTCTGTTTTTCTAGAAGTTGACCACGTTGATAAGGTTTTCCCGCTCAAGGATGGCGGTGAATACATTGCGCTCAAAAACATCGAACTCAAGATCAAACAAGGCGAGTTCATTTCATTCATCGGACACTCTGGCTGTGGTAAGTCCACGCTGCTGAATATCATTGCGGGACTCGATCAAGCATCCACAGGCGGTGTAATTCTCGAAGGGCGACAAGTCACAGAGCCAGGACCCGATCGCATGATGGTGTTCCAGAACTATTCGCTCTTACCCTGGAAGACAGTCCGCGAGAACATTGCATTAGCGGTCGATAAGGTGATGAAAGATGCACCAAAATCAGAGCGGCAAAGTGTAGTTGAACATCACATTAATATGGTAGGACTGCGCCATGCAGCCGACAAAAAGCCGAAAGAACTATCCGGAGGGATGAAACAGAGAGTTGCGATCGCTCGCGCTCTGGCAATTCGTCCGAAGCTGCTCTTACTCGATGAACCCTTTGGAGCATTAGACGCATTAACGAGAGGCAATCTACAACAGCAGTTAATGTCGATCGCACAGGAGAACAATGTCACCTGCATTATGGTGACCCATGACGTCGATGAAGCTTTGCTGCTCTCCGATCGCATTGTGATGTTAACGAACGGCCCGGAAGCTCACATCGGACAAATTCTATCGGTGCCGATTCCCCGTCCGCGTAATCGTTTAGAAGTAGTGAATCATCCCAGCTACTATGCGTTACGCAATGAGATGATCTACTTCCTCAATCAGCAGAAACGGGCGAAGAAACGCCAAGTCAAAGAACGAGTGTCGATCGCCCGCAATGGCTTAGAGAAGGTCAATCTCGAAATCGGTTTTGTTCCCCTCACAGACTGTGCACCGCTCGTGGTTGCACAAGAAAAAGGCTTCTTCAAGAAGCACGGGCTAGAACAAGTCACACTCAGCCGCGAACCAAGCTGGAAAGCGATTTCGGAAGGCATTCGCACCGGACGACTCGATGCAGCGCAAATGGTAGCAGCGATGCCGTTAGCCATGACGTTGGGCTATGGAGGTCATGCCCCTCAGCCGGTCGTGACTGCACTGGTGACATCGCGCAATGGAAATTCGATTACGCTGAAAAAATCTTTCTTGGAGCAAGGAGTCCGATCGCTCTCTGACTTCAAACGCTTCCTCGAAGAGACGCAAGATCGCGCTCATACTTTGGGTGTGGTTTATCCGACTTCAATGCACAATCTGATGCTGCGCTATTGGTTAGCATCCGGGGGCATTGATCCCGATCGAGATCTAGCCATCACCATTGTTCCACCACCGCAAATGGTTTCTAACTTAGTGGCAGGCAACATTGATGGTTACTGTGCGGGCGAACCCTGGAACTCTCGCGCTGTCAAAGAAGGATCAGGCTATGTGATTGCAACCGATTTAGATATCTGGCAAGGACATCCTGAGAAAGTGCTAGGCGTGCGCGAAGGTTGGACACATCAACACCCAGAGACGCACAATGCTCTAGTCAAAGCTCTGCTCGAAGCGTGTGAATACTGTGACGATCGTAGAAACCGCGAAGAAATTCTCAGTCTGCTAGCGCGCCCTCAATACGTGGGTGCAGCCGCAGAATACGCCCGCCCTGGATTCATTGATGCTTACGACAAAGGCACAGGCGAAACTCCAGCCAATCTCCTCCGCTTTAATCAGTTCCATGTGGACAATGCGAACTGTCCCGGTCGCGTTGAAGGACTCTGGATTCTAACTCAGCTTGCCAGATGGGGCATTACTCCCTTCCCGCGCAACTGGATCGAAGTCACCGATCGCGTCCGTCGCGTCGATCTCTATGGTCGCGCTGCCCGTGAAGTTGGCTTCCCGGACAATGAAGGTGATCGTAGTTCCTTCTCACTTTTCGATGGCAAAGTGTTTAATCCTGATGATCCGATCGGCTACCTTAACAGCCTAGAAATCCATCGCGAGATTCGCATCGAAGAAGTCAACCTTGATGCAGTCGAATCTCCGATCGCAGCCTAAACTTCAAGGATCAGAAACCTTCTGATCCTCTATTCTTCTCACTCCTCTACTCCCCACCTTATGCAAATTCTCTCCGCTCAAACCTCTCAAACCGAAGCTCTCGCCGTCGCTCCTTTTGTCGAGATTGACGGAGTTTCCAAGGTCTACCCGAAAAAAGATGGTGGCGAAGCTGTCATTCTTCAAGATGTGAATCTGACTGTTGCTGAAGGTGAGTTTGTCTGTGTCATTGGTCACTCCGGCTGCGGTAAGTCTACCCTGCTGGACATGGTTTCAGGGTTTGGTCAGCCCACTACGGGCGAAGTGCGCGTTGAGGGTAAACGAGTGCTGCAACCGGGGCCTGATCGCATGGTCGTGTTCCAAAACTACTCGCTTTTGCCTTGGAAAACTGCATTCGAGAACATTTATCTCGCGGTAAATGCAGTCTATCCAGAGAAGTCTAAAGCAGATAAAACCGAGATTGTGCATCAGCACTTAGCAATGGTTGGACTCGAAGAAGCAGCCAACAAAAAGCCAGGACAGCTATCGGGAGGCATGAAGCAAAGAGTCTCGATCGCTCGCGCCCTTGCGATCTATCCACAAGTGCTGATTCTGGATGAACCGTTTGGTGCGCTCGATGCCATCACTAAAGAAGAACTGCAAGAAGAACTGCTGCAAATCTGGTCACAGCACAAAGTTACAGTGCTGATGATTACGCATGATATTGATGAAGCCTTGTTTCTTGCCGATCGCGTAGTGATGATGACCAACGGGCCTGCAGCAAACATCGGCGAAATCATGACTGTTCCATTTGCTCGTCCCCGCGATCGGGCAGCACTAATGGAAGACCCGCAGTATTACACCCTGCGGAACCAGGCACTTGACTTTCTATTTGGTCGCTATGCTCACGATGATGAGTAAACGTTGACAAAGCGGATCGTACCGAACAAAGCTGAGGATGTGTTCGGTACGATCGCAATCTGATGCGCTTGTAGCGGTCGGATTTAATCTTGAAGAAGTATCAGCTCGTAACTGATAACACAGTTCAACTCGAAGCCCCCCAATCAGAATGAACTGAGACTTGAAGGCTCTATCTCTCACTGTTGGCTTTGTGGGATTCATGGTTCGGATTTGTTTTCTTTCAGGGCTGGCTCCCCCCTTGATTTCATGACTTCAATCTTGTGCTACTACATCAACTCAACTAGACAGCTTCAGCAAATCCGGTTACAAAACAATCCTGATTTATCCCTCGATCGCATTGTATTCCCTGGGGAAAAATTTATTTTTGAAGCCTTACCCGAAGAACTGCTAGAAATCTATACGTTTACTGCAACCGGATTGCAATTGCTGCAAACGATCGCTTGTCCGCACCTTCAAGTCCTTCAGCGTCCGCCAGCAGAACTTGAGACATAACAGGGAGAGAAC
This sequence comes from Cyanobacteria bacterium FACHB-DQ100, assembly GCA_014695195.1. NCBI lineage: Bacteria > Bacillati > Cyanobacteriota > Cyanobacteria bacterium FACHB-DQ100. The sequence continues at coordinate 247,888 of JACJNW010000022.1, forward strand.
CATTTATGGCTGAACCAACTAAAACGCTCTGCCCCTACTGTGGGGTTGGCTGCGGCTTAGAGGTGCTGCCGCCTGCCTTGCCGGGTAAAGCCATCAACCGCGCCTCAGATGGAACACCGATTTGGAATGTGCGCGGCGATCGCGCTCATGCTTCCAGTCAAGGATTAGTCTGTGTCAAAGGAGCAACGATCGCAGAATCCCTCCACAAAGATCGCCTGCGCTATCCGATGCTGCGGGATTCACTGGATGAACCGTTTCGACGGGTGACTTGGGAAGAGGCGCTTTCTAAGATTGTCGATCGCATTCGTTTAGTGAAGTTTACGCAGGGCGTAGATGCGATCGCGATGTATGGATCGGGACAGTTCCAGACCGAGGATTACTACATCGCGCAGAAGCTAATGAAAGGCTGTCTCGGTACCAATAACTTTGATGCGAATTCCCGATTGTGTATGTCTTCGGCAGTTGCGGGATATCTTCAAAGCTTTGGCTCAGATGGCCCGCCCTGCTGTTATGAAGACTTAGAGCAGACCGATTGTGCGTTTCTAATTGGAACGAATACGGCAGAATGCCATCCGATCGTCTTTAACCGCTTTCGTCGCTACCACAAGAAAAATCGCGATGTGAAGCTTGTGGTTGTAGATCCTCGTCGGACTGAAACTGCTGAAGTGGCTGATCTGCATCTGGCAATCAATCCCGGTACGGACATCGACTTGATGTATGGCTTAGCTCACCTATTGCTGCGCTGGGGAGATATCGATCCGGCATTTATTGATGCCCACACGAACGGGTTTGAAGACTTCAAAGAAGTGATTCGCCACTATCCGCCCGATGTCGTATCAGTTCGGTGTGGCATTGCTGAAGTGGATTTGCTCACGGCTGCACATTATTGGAGCCAATCGAAGCGGGTGCTGTCCATGTGGTCGATGGGGATCAATCAATCCTCAGAAGGCACAGCAAAGGTGCGATCGATTATTAATCTTCACTTGCTCACCGGGCAGATTGGCAAACCAGGAGCAGGCCCCTTCTCACTCACCGGGCAACCGAATGCAATGGGAGGACGGGAAGCAGGTGGCTTGTCTCATTTGTTGCCGGGATATCGATCGGTCATGAACGCCGAACATCGCGCCGAACTTGAGCAGCTCTGGCAGCTTCCTTCAGGTGCAATCTCGCCGCATCCCGGTCGCACAGCTTGGGAGATGATCACAGGGCTGGAAACCGGGGAAATTGGGATGCTCTGGGTAGCAGCAACAAATCCAGCCGTAAGTATGCCAGATTTGGAGCGGACAAAAGCGGCGCTGCGTCGATCGCCTTTCACGGTGTATCAAGAGTGCTACTATCCAACCGAGATGGCAGACTATGCTCATGTGTTGCTACCGACAACGCAATGGAGCGAAAAGACGGGAGTTATGACTAATTCTGAACGGCGCGTGACGTTGTGTCCGCAGTTTCGGGTGGCTCCGGGTGAAGCGCGAACCGATTGGGAAATTTTTGCAGAAGTTGGACGACGATTGGGCTATCGCAAGCAGTTTGCGTTTAACTATTCGGCTGAAGTCTATGCGGAATTTGTGCGGATTACCCGCGATCGACCTTGTGATCAATCCGGATTGAGTCATACTTTCTTACGCGAAATGGGCGCAACGCAATGGCCTTTTTCCAACAAAGCCGAACTAACTCCACAAAAAACCGAAAACGCGAAACGCCTTTATACCGATTTGAAGTTTCACACTGCTGATGGCAAGGCACGGTTCTCTAACGTCTACTCGCGTGGATTAGCAGAACCGCCCGATGATACCTATCCGTTTGTGTTAACGACAGGTCGATTGTATGGACATTGGCACACTCAGAGCCGCACCGGACGAATCGAGAAAATTCGCCAGATGTATCCGAATCCATTCATTGAGATTCATCCCAAGGATGCAGATCAGTTAGGCATCGAAGCTGAGGAATGGATTGAAGTGCGATCGCGGCGAGGCAAAGCAAGATTTCCAGCCAAGATCACAAAAGCGATTCCGCCGGGAACAGTGTTTGTGCCGATGCACTGGGGCGCATTGTGGGCAGAGCAAGCTGAAGCGAATGCGTTAACGCATGAAGTCGCTTGTCCAGACTCGAAGCAACCCGAACTGAAAGCCTGTGCGGTTCAATTGATTCCGATCGCAGCGATCGATGGCTCCGATTGTGAAAGCGACACCAGCGAGTCAACGCAGGCTACACTTCTTGCCTCTGCTTCTTAGCGGTTTCTGCAAGCATAGATTCTACCTAATTGTTGTTGATAGAATCCGCGATGTAACAAAGCACACGATTCTCTTTACGGCGATCGCCGTGACTCGGTATGCTCTCAGCAGTAGAGGTGGTAGGTATTTATGCGGCGCTCCCTGTGGAAATCCTTGCGTGAGGGAATGAAAGACGATAATTTTCTCGGTTTCCTCGAACGAATTGAGGGCGGGGTTTCCAAGATCCTGTCGATCATGATGCTGCTGGTGATTTTTTTATCAGTGTTTCAACTCGGCAGAGTGCTGTTTGTTGAACTCACCTCGATTTCACCGAATGACAACTCGACCAGAGTTCTGTTTACAATTTTTGGTTTGTTTTTGAATGTTCTGATCGCGTTTGAGATTCTAGAAAACATTACCGCTTACTTGAAAAAGTACGTCATTCAAGTCGAGTTAGTCATTGTGACTTCACTGATTGCCGTGGCTCGAAAGATCATCATTCTCGATTTAGAGAAAACGGCTGGACTCGATTTAATTGCGCTGGCAGCCGCGATTCTTGCCCTTTCGGTTAGCTATTGGCTGGTTCGCAAAGTTCCCCCAAGAAATCATCATTAAGGAAGCGATCGATGAGTCCTTTTTTTCAGTTTGAATCTGATTTTGTTGATTCGCTCCGCTGCATTCCGATGATTGTGCGATACAAGTTAGATACTTGTGGTGTCAAACTAAAGTTACATCAATGGAATAAGTTTAGTGAATCCGATCGACAACAGACCGTTGATGCGCCTTGCAGCACAGAAGATGAAGTTCGCAAGTACAAAGAATTATTACACCAGCTAATCGAGCAGCGGACAGGAGAGACAGCAACGGACTTAGCGATCGATGAGAATCCCTCGTGGAATGATGCGGTCAATATTCCTGAAAGCGTGATTCAACAAGCTGAAAGAGTTGGCGTGAGGATTACACCCAAGCAATGGCAAACACTCACGCCAATTCAACGGTTTGTATTGATTAAGTTAAGTCGATCGTCGCATGAGAACGCGAATTTTCTACCTGCTGTGAAGGAGTTTCAGTTGGTTCCGGTGTGAACTCTAACCACGCTTGATAAAGCACTAAACGATTTCTTGACGTTGTGGGTGACGATCGAACCGAATAGTAACAGCTTGTGTTGTGGTCTGCATTATGGGCATTACTTATGGGTTAATGCTGCTGGCTGAGCCGATTTTACGCATTATTCATAACGGTGCTGCAATTCAATCTCTGATATCGGTCACAAATTTAATTTTTGTTGTAGGGTGCGATCGACCACGTTAATCAGGAAATAGAATGACAAAGCCTTCTTGGGTAAAGTGTTTGTCGTGAGTCAAAACTTCAATGATTCCAAGTTGGCGCATCGTATTCATTGAGATGCAATCAGTGAGGCTGTATTCTTTGTCGGGTCGATTTTCATAGAGTTCAACACCTGCAAGAAACGATTCATGAGTTTGTTGAATCACCTGAATTCTACGATTTGTCATAGCACTCTTAACAAGTTCAACAGCGCGGTTTCGCATAAGAGTGCCACGAGTCGAAGAGAAAGCCAGAACCTCAACAAAAACTTCGTCTGTTGTAACGATTTGCGTTTTGTTGAGCTTGGCTGCAACAGTCTTAACCCTTAAATGCCATTCATCGCCTGGATTAATAAATGCGATCCAATAAAATGTGTCAGCAAAGACAGCTTTCATTTCGGTCTCTTGGGACTTCCGTAGATGTAGTGATCATGTTGTTCTGCACCATCTTTTGGAAGCTGAGCAATTTCTTCCTCAGTCATGTCGGCGGTTAACCGTTCCATAAGTTCTAACAAAGTTTCATCTTCTGTCTCAATTGGTTCATCTGCATTGAGCGCATTATCGTGCGGGGTGGCTTCCAGACTAGGTTGCTGTCGATCGTGTCGAGATTGAGTCATTTGCAGAAAATGAAACAGTTCTTCCACTACAGCGTCTGGTGCTTGTCTGATAGCTTCAATGAGTTTTTCTTTAGTATTCATCTGATTACTCCGGTTTGTTCATCTCATTCTATGGTTGTCGATCGAATCTGTTTCTCATTATCTGAAATCTTCTCACTTAGCCCTTGTGCGAGGTGAGCAATGAGGCGCAGTTGTTCTTCGGGGGGTAGCTATTCTGCGGCTTGGATCAGTTCACTGAGTTGTTTTGACATTATTTTCTCTTCCGCTTCTCAATCTCTGATATTGGCAATAATAACGTCTCTTCAATTTCCTGCCGCACGTCACGACTCACATAACAATCGCTATTGAGACAATCAAATAACAGCTCATTTGCATCGTAATACTGCTTCAGTAAGGCCTTTTGCTCATTAGTGAATTGCCAATCGTGACCGATGTTGCGATACGTTCTCATAATTTCTCTTAGTTTTTCTGCCCAACATTCTCGATTAAGTTGCCATTTCTCAGCAAACTGCTCATCTTGCCATGATGGTAATTGGTTCTGTAGCTCTAAAAGTTCATTTTCAAACTTCATAACCCTTTGCTCCAGTTCGCTACCTGAAACATAAAAGTCACGATCAAAAATATCATCTACGAGAACATCATCAAAATTTAGAGGAGGGGGATATCCTGCCCCTAAAGACATGTTCAGCCATGCTACTGTATAGCTACTATATAAATTCCAATCAAGTCTAAATGTTTCGGAGAATGAATCAAATTTCCATTCGCTAGTTTCACTGAAATTATGAGAGAAGATTAAGTCGAATCTAAAAGAGTGATCAATTTCAAGATTAATAGCTAATTCACGAGAAATGTAGAACGCACGAGCAAGCATTTCTTTCATATCCTCATTAAAACGATCTCGACAGAACTCAATCGCTCTGTGTCTTACCCAAGTTAAAAAGATTTGTATTTCTTTCTCAGAATTGACTAATCCATCAATATTAGTTTTCATAGCTATGACTAGATCATCAGCATTCGGCAGCATATTGACTGTCAATAAACCAATTTCCCGCCAGCGCTTTTCACCAACATTCTCTAACAAAGGCTCAAAAGTCGATCGATTAATTATCTCCCGCGCTACGAAATACTCCTGAAACGTCAAATGTGAAAACGAGTAGATTCCCTTCGCTCTTTCAACAAGTAGCCCGTGTTGAGATTCTATTGACTTCAATACCGCCTCACTATCGACCTGTAGCGCTTCTGGATCAGTTGCTACATCGGGTAGATTGCGAATGTAATCGCTGATATAGCCTTCTAGAATCCGTTGTTTGATGAAATAGTCTTTATTTGTAAAAGTGGTCAGCGCAATCTGGCTTAAGAGGTCTTCTTTGCGCTTGAGTGAGAGTTTTTTGTAAACCTGATCGCGATCGATTCTCCGACTCGCATCCCATTTTGTCAGCAGAACGCGCAACCCTCGATCGTACAATTCCGCCCGATTTTTCGGAAACTCTAGCGACTCTTCACATTCCAAGCAAATCAGCGTCAGCAACAACGGATTCGAGGCTAACTCTTTGATCGGTTCATTGTTGTTGAGATTTTCGATTAACGTCGTCGATCGTTCTTCTGCATGATCCGGATCTTTACATCGGAACCAATTCAACACAAAGATTGCAATCTGTTCATCATCAAAGTCTGCCACCTCTACTTCAGTAAACTTCTCAAACGTATATTCTTTGGAAGCAATCCGACAGGTCATCACAAACTGATTCTTCGGATATTGCCTTGAGAATTGCTCAATGTGGCCGATCGTGCGTCGTGTATCTTCCTCGCGCACTTCATCCAGTCCATCAAGCAATACCAGCAGCTTTCCTTGATTGAATAATTGCTCTGCAATCTCAGCATTATTTCCTGCATTCACAATCGATCGAATATAGCTCCTGAGATCCGGCTGCCCATCTAATTCTGCAAACCGCTTCAGCGTGATAAAAATCGGAACGCGATCGCCAAACTCAAGACTCTCAATACAAGCCATCGCCAAATACTTCAGAAATGTAGTCTTTCCGGCTCCAGGCTTGCCCAACACCATTAACTTACTGTGCCGCTTCACTGCTTCGAGTCCCAACACTCGCTTCTCAGTGATGCCGCTCAGCCCAAATCGATCGAACTCCTCAGGCGTCGAACCCATCAGCAATTGCTCAATCCGTAGCCGTCTATGCTTGGTCAAGCGCTCCAAGATATTCACATTTGTATAAATGCCACGATCGCCCGTTAGCTCGATCGGCTGCGTCATATCCAAAACGCGCATCGTGCTGCATTGCTCATGGATGAACGATCGCACACTTCCGCGAATGCTTTGCACGATCGCATCGATTTTCTCAATTTGTTGGTTCTCTTGCTCTGAAGTTTCGGCAATTTCTTCAGAGTTATACAGGCCACTAATCGATCGCCAATCGAGCTTTAAAGTTTCACAAATTTGTACAAACAAGATTCGATCAACAGGTTTGCAATTAAAGAATTTGCTGATTGTCGAAAGAGAAAGCCCTGTCCTTGTAGAAAGCTGCTGCTGCGTAATGCCAAGATCAGTCAGCGCGTCCCTTGCTGCCTTTTTGCCCTCCGGAGTAGCTTGAAGCGACTTCTCAACCATACGTCCAAAGAAAAACTTTCCGACTATTCTAACCGTTGCAAGCGAAACTCACTCATCGCAAACATACAAGTCACACATCACACAAGCCCAACTAATAAACGGTTTGAAAGACATTAGGGACATCCAAACGATAGGAGAAATCCAATGTCCTCAACTCAAATTCAAGTTCCCGCTATTCCTCCTCAACCGCAACTCCCACAAGGTGATCCCACGACTCAGCTAATTATCGCGATCGCCCTTCTAATCAAAGCGATCGCTCTTCTCATCCACACCCTCAAGCGACGATAAATTCCGGCGCGATCGTCTCTCCACTCTGCGTTTCACAATCCAACACTCAAGCGCGAGACTCAAACACTCAACGACGAGTTTCAAATACTCAAGCGCGAGTTTCAAATACTCAACGACGAGTCTCAAACACTCAAGCGCGAGTCTCAAACACTCAAGCGCGAGTCTCAAACACTCAAGCGCGAGTCTCAAACACTCAAGCGTGAGTTTCAAACACTCAAGCGCGACTCTCAGATACTCAACGACGAGTGTTTGAACCTGATTCACGAAGATCGATCGCTCGCGCTTGAGTCATTAAGACTCGTTCACGACTGTTTAGGCTACATCAATAAGTCAACAGAGTTCAACGTCGATCGCCCTTCTGATCCATACGCTCAGACGCTAAATTTCAAACGCGATCGACAACAAGAAATCAATTTGGCGTACAGTGATCAAGAGTTGGAATCGCCCAACGGTAGCGCCCTTTGCCCCCAGATTTCTATGTCGATCGCGTCTTCCCTACCCGAACAACTGCTTGAGCTTGCCTTACGCTCCGGAGCCGAATGCGCCGAAGTATTTCAATCGCAATCGCTGTCTCGTCCCGTCTTTTTTGAAGCCAATCGCCTCAAACAACTCGAAAGCACCGAAGCCGAAGGAACCGCCCTACGCTTGTGGAAACAAGGTCGTCCAGGGTTAGCCGTAGCGTATGGAGCCGTTGAACCGCAAGCACTCGTCGATCGTGCCCTTGCCATCAGTCAACTGAATGAACCCGAAGAAATCGAACTCTCTCCCGCTTCGCAATTGTCTTATCCCGATGTGGGGCAATCGGTCAGCGTGGAGCAGTTAGTCGAATGGGGCAAAACCGCGATCGAACTGGTGCGCGATCGCTATCCAGAAGTGCTGAGTTCTAGCGGTTGGGATTGTGAAGCGGAAACGACGCGCTTGATCAATTCCCACGGACTCGACTGTGGCTATATGGATACAACGTTGAGCGGTTTTCTCGAAGTGGAATGGGTTCGGGGCGATGATTTTCTCAATGTGTCCGATGGGCAAACCGAGCGCGATCGACTTGATCCGGTGGCGATCGCTCAACAGGTGTTACAGCGACTAGACTGGGCGAAAGAAAACGTCTCAACTCCGGTCGGACGAGTGCCGATTCTATTCACCTCGAAAGCAGTGGATATGCTGTGGGGAACGGTGCAATCGGCGTTAAACGGAAAGCAAGTGATCGAAGGAGCATCCCCTTGGAGCGATCGACTCGGTAAGCTGGTGACTTCAGAAGCAATTACGCTTTCACAACAGCCGAATGCAGGACCGTTTAGCTGTCCGTTTGACGATGAAGGCACACCGACTCGAATGATTACGTTTATCGATCGCGGTGAACTCAAGCTGTTTTACGCCGATCGTACGACTGGAAAATTACTCGGTAGCGGCACAACCGGAAACGGATTTCGATCGGGCTTAGGCAGCTATCCCACACCGGGATTATTTAATTTACTGGTTGAACCAGGAAAGAAATCGCTAGAGGAATTGATTGCATCGATCGACAACGGCTTGATCGTGGATCAGATGCTCGGTGGCGGCGCGGGAATTTCGGGTGAATTCTCGATCAATGTCGATCTCGGCTATCGCGTTGAGAACGGTCAGATTGTGGGACGGGTCAAAGACACAATGGTTGCAGGCAATGTTTACACCGCATTAAAGAATTTAGTCGAATTGGGTGGCGATGCAGACTGGAACGGCTCTTGTTATACGCCCTCTGCGATCGTAGAAGGCTTATCCTGTACAGGTCGCGCATAAATTCCACTTTTGAAGCGTCAACCAGAGGCGCTACAATGTGACGGTTGAATTCGAGAACCTACCTTGATTGAGCGTTACACCCTGCCTGAGATGGGCGATTTGTGGACGGATCACTATAAGTTCAAAACCTGGCTACAAGTTGAAATTGCAGTGTGTGAAGCACAAGCAGAGCTAGGTTACATTCCCCAAGAAGCCGTCGAAGAAATTAAAGCCAAAGCGAACTTCGATGTCGATCGCATTCTCGAAATCGAAGCGCAAGTCCGTCATGATGTGATCGCATTCCTAACCAACGTAAATGAATATGTTGGCGATGCTGGACGCTATATTCACTTAGGCATGACCAGTTCAGACGTGCTAGATACTGCGCTGGCACTGCAAATGGTGGCAAGTCTAGAAGTGATCATGACGCATGTAGAAGCGCTGATCCAAGCCATTCGTTATCAAGCGCAACAACATCGCAACACGGTGATGATTGGTCGATCTCACGGCATTCACGCAGAACCGATCACGTTTGGATTTAAGCTTGCAGGCTGGTTAGCCGAAATGCTGCGCCACCGCGATCGTCTCTGTGCCTTGAGAAAATCGATCGCGGTTGGTCAAATCTCCGGAGCCGTTGGAACTTACGCCAATATTGACCCACGCATTGAAGCATTAACTTGTCAGAATTTGGGACTAGAACCCGATGCCGCTTCAACACAAGTAATTTCCCGCGATCGTCATGCGGATTTTATGAATGGCTTGGCACTGTTGGGAGCCTCGATCGAGCGGTTCGCGGTTGAAATTCGCAACCTGCAAAGAACCGATGTCCTCGAAGTTGAAGAATTCTTCTCGAAAGGACAAAAAGGCTCGTCTGCAATGCCCCACAAGCGGAATCCGATTCGATCGGAGCGCTTAACCGGAATGGCGCGTCTCCTCCGAGGGTATGCAACCGCCGCACTCGAAAACGTTGCACTCTGGCATGAGCGCGATATTTCGCATAGCTCGGTCGAACGAGTTGCTCTCCCGGATGCCTGCATTCTGGCGCACTTCATGCTGGTAGAAACCACAGATTTGATCAGAAACCTGCTGGTCTATCCGGAGAACATGGCGCGGAATATGAACGTCTACGGAGGTGTTGTATTTAGTCAGCGCGTGATGTTAGCACTGGTGCAAAAAGGGTTGAGTCGGGAAGATGCTTATGCGATCGTCCAATCCTGCGCTCACCAAGCCTGGAACCGTGAAGACGGCAACTTCCGCAAACTCTTGAGCGAAGACCAGCGCGTGACTCAAACCTTATCGCCTGCCGAACTCGATGAATGCTTTGATCCACAAGTTCACCTGAAGAACTTAGATCAGGTCTATCAGCGCTTAGGCATTTAGCGTACTTTGACTTCAAAGGTGTATTCGTACCCTTTGAAGTTTGAGTCAAACTGGAGCGTGTAATCTCCGGTTTCAGGGAGTGTGCCCGTCCAGGAACTAGGCTGCTCCAGATCTGCAATTAATGACTTGCCACTGGGCGAAATGACTGCGGGAAGAAGCTCACCACGATTGCTGCCACTCGTTAGCGTCATTTTCTGCCCTTTGGCAAGATTAAAGCGGTAACTATGCGTTCCGCCGCCCACGAAGCGATCGCGAATCTCGATCGAGTCTTGTCCCCTGCCAAACTGAACGCGCTCAGTTTTTTCACCACAGGTCTTGTCCGTTCTGTTTTTAGCAATCCATCCCGGCGTTTCACCACTGATTCGGAACCAGCCATTTTGCTCTTCTTTGACATCTACATATGTCCCATTTTTTAGCTGTCCGACAATGTTCTCGGTTGTGGTTGCTTTGGGAGACGATCGTACATTGAGCGGTGAATCCGGATCATTCACTCTCGCCATCAAAACTATGCACTTTTCAACCGTTCGAGTGCCCTGAGTAGGTGTATCGCGTGGTGTATCAGGTTCAGGAGTGGGTTGAGAAGTCTCGTCGTTTGTGTTGCTCTTTGTGATTGGCGCAGAAGATTCCGAAACAGGTGGAGAAGGGCTAGGAGTAGCAGTGTTGCTCTGTGCATTGGGTTGAGATTGAGGCTTAGAAGAACAGCCTGCAACCAGGGCAAGAACTGTAATAACTCCAATCAAGCGTGACCAGGAACCGTGAAGCAGCATAGTGTAAAAACCGAGTAATATCGTAAAGTCTGCTTCAATAGCAATTGCACGAATCACGGAAACATCTGCAAGCGCTAAACTAGGAATCCGAAATGTCTTGATGCTTATGTTGGTCGCTACTTTTTATAAATTTGTTCAACTGCCAGATTACGTAGAGCTACGATCGCCCCTGCTTGCCCTCTGCCAAGCCCAGAATTTGCGGGGAACGATTCTACTGGCACAAGAAGGAATTAACGGTACGATCGCTGGCTCAAAGGACGCGATCGACACCATTCTAGAGTTTCTCAAGCGCGATCTACGGTTTGCAGATTTAACGATCAAAGAATCTGAAACAGGATCGGGAATGTTCGATCGCATGAAAGTCAAGCTCAAAAAAGAAATTGTCACTTTGGGACGTGCAGAAGCCAATCCAACTCAGCAAGTCGGAACGTATGTAAAACCGCAAGATTGGAATGCAGTGATTTCTGATCCGGAGGTGACGGTGATTGATGTGCGAAACCAGTTTGAAGTCGCGATCGGTAGCTTTAGGGGCGCGATCGATCCGCAGACCGCTTCGTTTCGGCAGTTCCCGGAGTATGTCCAAACTGCACTTGATCCAACCCACCATAAAAAAGTTGCAATGTTCTGCACAGGTGGAATTCGCTGCGAGAAAGCTTCGTCCTATATGCTTGCTCAAGGTTTTGAGCAGGTTTATCATCTCGAAGGTGGCATCCTCAAATATTTAGAAGAAGTACCTCCCGAAGAAAGTTTATGGCAGGGTGAATGCTTTGTGTTCGATCAGCGGGTCGCAGTGACTCATAGTGTTAGCGATGGTTCCTATACAATGTGCCAAGCCTGTGGTCATCCAATTTCACAGGATGAACAAGCCTCGCCGCAGTATCAACCGGGAGTATCTTGCCCGTATTGCGCAGACTCCTAAAGAAACTGGTGTTTATCCTCCAAGTGGCAGACTGCACTTCTGCACTGGATGATAAACACCAACTCAACTGCTCGAACTCCTTTCACCATAAGCAAGCCGCACAAGAAACAGTATTCCCCAAACGGGTACTTCGACTGGATCGAATTCTCCCCACAGGTTGACGGATTACCACGCTCGATCGCAAACAATAAGGAGTTCAACTTTATAGGATGCGACTATGGCAAACTCAACTCAATCTGCAAATCTTGATCAAACGATCGCCCTGTTCAGCTCTGACCTAGTTCAAATCGATCCAGAGGCTGCACTTGCCAATATTGAAGCTTGGCAAGCCCAGTTAAAAGGAACCGAACTCGCAGAAACTTTGGGAGAACTTAAGCTCGCGATCGATGGCGGGATGCGTGGTGGTGAAATTGGATCGATTCTGTCTGATCTCGGAAAGCAAGCTACTGCTGCCGCAGCGACCGAGCAAGGAGAAGCAGCAACAAAGCTGCAACAGTTAGGACAGATCCTTTCTAACGCAGTGAAGTAAACAAATAGAACGCTAAGAGGATCAAGGCTCTTCTTAGCGTTGATTCTTAATAAAGGAAAACTGAGCCGTTGTTTTCGACTCGCATTGTGATGCTGTCGGTTGCTAAGTTGGTTGTTGCATTCAGTGTTACTTCGATCGTGCCAGGCAAGGTGGCGGATTGTTTCGGAGTGACATTCAGCAAGCCCGCATCTTGACGATCGAAAGTCAAAGTGGTTGGAACCCGCAGTCCTCGCAGCGTCACGGTTCCGCGTCCAGGTAGCGTTCTTACCTGCGTATCACCAATCGCTTGATAGAGAACTGCAGCATTGGTTTGGTTAATCAATGTAACATTCACGCGATCGCCGCTGAGGGTCGCTTGTGCTTTCGGTGAAAATTGTGCTTCGGGTGCAGGAGCGACTGTAGGTTGGGTAGATTGAGAAAATACGGGAGTCGTTGCTCCACCGATTGCGATTGCAGTCGCCAAGACTCCAACTCCGATTTGTCTCAACATAATCAATCTCCTTGTTCTTAAATTCGATTAAATTTAGGGACATTAGTGCGTCTTTCCCATCAGATTAATGATAATTAAAAAATTGTATTTGTCATCATTACAACATTCTCTCTACTGAAAAGAACACTCAAAAAGTGGGCAATCTTAATGGATTGCCCATCGCTAAATGCTCAATTTTAGTGATATCTCAAACAGTGTTTTAACGTTCTAGTGATATCAGCGAAGAATTTCTGCTATGCCCGTTTTGGCTATACTTCTCAGCTAAAATCTGGCGATAAACCGCTTCATAACCATCCACCATCTGCTTCACACTAAAGTTATTTTCAACGTGCTTGCGACAATTAAATCGATCGATCTCATGAACTCGATACACTGCTGCAACACATTCATCCACGTTTTGACACAAAAATCCAGTTTCTTCATGTGCAATCACCTCGGAAGTTGCTCCGAGTTCCAGCGCAATCACCGGAGTTCCCGCTGCCATTGATTCAACCATGACGAGTCCAAACGGCTCCCGCCAGGTAATCGGAAATAGCGTTGCGATCGCATTTCCCATCAGTTGATTCTTCTGAGCATGATTTGCCTCACCCAGATATTGAATCTGCTCCCCGTCAATGTGCGGCTTGATTTCCTGCTCAAAATAGTCCACATCAACTCGATCGATCTTACCTGCCATTTTCAGCGGGTATCCAGTGCGCTTAGCAATCTCGATCGCGTGGTGCGGGCCTTTTTCCGGTGAAAGTCGCCCTAAAAAAGCCAGATACGGAGGCGTGTCTGGCTGGGAATAAAATCGATGGGTGGAAGGATCAATCCCGTTATAGACGGTGGCAACGTAATTTAATCCTAATCGGGGTTCTCGTTGTGATTTAGAGATACTAACGTAAGGTTGTGATTTCGCAAAACTAAAGGCTTTCTGATTATCTAAGCTGAATGTGCCATGTAGGGTGTGTATGGTGGGCGTTTTGACCAACTGAGCGCAGGCTAAAGCGGCAAAACCGATATGTGAATGAATAATGTCAAAGTTGTGAGCATTTTGATAAACGCGATTTAGCTCGATCGCTTCATAAACATTAAATTCTTGAACCGATGAATCAAGGCGTAGTGCGCTAGGATGAATCGCATCGAGTTTTGCCTGAGTTGTAGAATCCCCAGTCGCAAACAAGGTTACATCATGTCCTCGACGAACTAGCTCTTCGGTTAATAGACTCACCACGAGTTCTGCACCTCCATAGGCTGGAGGAGGCACCGTTTCCCATAAAGGAGCAATTTGAGCAATCCGCACGTAAACCTCCGTAATAAAAGGGTCAGTGAAGAGCATACGAGTATTTACGGAACTTCCACATCTGGCTATCGAGTTACAGCATTAGGTAGATGAGCTTATGGCGCTAATCGATCTGTGGACTTCAAATCAGACTAGGAGCGATCGTTGCTGCGATGGTGGAGAGCGTTTTATTATCAGCGGCAGGATGATCAGCCGTTTTCAGGCATTAGATTCTTCAATCAGCTGAATTCGACCCAAGCGGACGGCGTAGAGTAACCGATCGATCGCTTGTTTTTCTTCGTCGCTAGTCTGGTCGCTGAGCAGAGCATCTCTAAGATGCTGACAATCACGCAGGGCAATTTTTCCAGTGCTGCTGACTTCAGCAAATAATTCAGAAAGCGTATCTGAGGGCAATGGAAGATTGTTCATTGGGAAGCATGGGAAATTATCGTAACCTTAGTATTGACGCTCTACCCCGTGAAGTCGGTGACAGACTGAGGACTGGCTTGTGACTTTTTTTTACTTCAAAAGTGATTTACATCACAATGGACTGAAATCACGCTGTTTGTTGCTTCAGATAGTTTTCGCGATTTAAACGGTGGAACGTTCCCTGCTTAGTTTTATAGTTTGACAGCCGCATCATCCTCGATCGACAGCATAAACTGAATTAGATCGGTTTGATCTTGAGGCGTAAATCTAGCCGCTTGATCCACCCACGCTTGATCCACCCAATAGTTGTGCTCACTGTCATTACTATTGATGTTGATGTGTGTTTGATGTATGTTCCGACTAAAAAAGTCCACCGGGAATTCCAGTGGACTTGATTGCTTTCTAAGAGTTAGGGACTATTGACCGAACGCATCTTTGATGCCGTCAACTGCTCTTTTCACAGCGCCCATGTTGTTGTCGATCGCGTCTTTTGTCCGAGACGCATCTTCATCTGCTCGCTTCTGGATGGTTGATGCATCTTCTCGTGCTTTACGTGCAGCAGTGTTATCTCCATCGGTCGAGCTATTGACCTTGCTCGCATTGCTCTTTGCCGCGTCTTTCACTTTGTCTCTAACGTTGTCCACTAAGCCCTTGGAGTTATCTTCAGTTGCTTGTGCTGCACCTTTAGCGGTTGTTAAAAGCACGGGAGATGCGTTTGCACTCGGGGTCGAGAACCAAAGCGAGGTCATCATTAGAACAGCAAATAATCCAGTGATTAAACGCTTTACAAAATAATTGGGTTTCATAGAATACAGTCTCCGTAAAAATTAGCCTCTTACGTTTTACTGGAAGCAGCGAACTCGGCATATCGTTCTCGCGATAGAAGTTCTTGTGTCCCAAGGCTTACTTAAGCTTGCCTGAGCGATCGTACGGTTTCTCTAACACACAAAGCCGCTTGATCGATCTCCTCTTCAGTGTTAAATCGTCCAATTCCAAAGCGAATCGAAGCATAGGCTAACTCATCAGGAACTCCGATCGCGCTTAACACATGAGAAGGTTCTATCTTAGCAGAGGTGCAAGCGGAACCGGATGAAACCGCGATCGTTGATTGTAATCCCAGCAGTAAAGCTTGTCCGTCTACGCCTTCAATGCTGATGTTCAAATTTCCCGGTAGACGCTCTTGCGGATGCCCGTTGAGATGAATGCCATCCCTGTTTAATTGCTGCCATAAGCGATCGCGTAATTGCTTGATCTGCACCGCTTCAGAAGTTGGATCAGCAATTTCAACTGCTTTACCGAGTCCAACAATCAAAGGGGTGTAAAGTGTTCCCGATCGCATTCCTCGCTCGTGTCCGCCTCCGTGTAACTGTGCTGAGAGTTGAACTCTCGGATTTTTTCGCCGCACATACAATGCACCAATCCCTTTTGGCGCATAAAGCTTATGTCCTGTGATTGACATTAAATCAATGTGATCGACCGTGAGCGGAATCTTACCGATCGCTTGGGCTGCATCAGTGTGAAAAAGAATGTTGCGGCTGTGGCAAAGTTCACCGATTTTGTCGATCGGCTGCAACACACCAATCTCATTGTTTGCTGCCATGACTGAGACGAGAATTGTATCTTCACGCATGGCTTTTTCAAGTTCAGTCAGATTGATCAAACCGAAGCGATCGACTCCCAAATAAGTTACTTCAAATCCTAGCGATTCTAGATAGCGACAGGGGTCTAAAACGGCATTATGTTCGGTTTGAACCGTAATAATGTGTCGTCCTTGATTGAAGTAAGCTTCGGCAACCCCTTTGATCGCTAAGTTATTAGCTTCAGTTGCACCACTGGTAAAAATAATCTCTTCGGGTGTGGCGTGAATTGTTTCTGCAATGATTTGGCGGGCTTGTTTAACAGCAGCTTCTGCTTCCCAACCATAAGCATGAGTTACACTTGCGGGATTGCCATAATGCTTTGTGAAAAAGGGCAGCATTGCGGCTAAAACGCGATCGTCTACCCGTGTGGTTGAATGGTTATCAAGATAAATCGGACGCATCTACAGTTCAATCCTTATGGATGTCTATCTAACAGCACCTGATACTTTGTTTCAGATGCCCAGAAAGAGGTACTTTGGAAAGAGGGACTTTGAAGGCTCCGAATCGCACTAGGGAGATCAATCAGTTTCATCGATGCGGCTTTCTAAAATTTCGAGGATGCCTGTGATCATGAAGCCTCTATGTATTGCAACTCGACGTAGCCTAAGATTAGTCGCACATCGCGTTAGGTAATACCCTTCTTAAACAAGGTTGGTAAGTCCTGTTCGAGCGTATGAACGATCGCGTCAATCCGTTCTTGTTCAATCATCCCAATCTCCGGTCGCTTGGTTTAATCCCATCCAATCGAGACATCTTTGCATTGCTTGGTACATCGTTTCAAGGTCAGCATGATAGCGCCGTCCATGCCCCGGCAGCACCCATTCAAAATCATAGCGACTCAGTTTCTGCATTGATCGCTTTAATTCATCCCAAGAATACCAACACGCTTCACGAAATCCGACCAGATGATTTTGTCTTGCTGACCATGCCAGATGATCGCCTGTAAACAGAAACTTATTCTTATACAGTAAAACCGTGTGTCCTTTGGTATGCCCAGGAACTGGGATAATCAACAACTCAGAATCAAGCTGAAATGGCTCCGTTCCTGTGAGTTTAATTTCAACGCTCTGCGTACTGCGGGTAATTTCATCGGAATGCAAAATTCGATCGCATTCAAAATGATCGTGAAACTTCTGATGATCCGCAACATCATCACGATGCGTTAAGTAAAGATAACGCACTCCACCCATTGTCTCTAATCGTTTTACCAATGGAGGCGTGAACCTTGGCGAGTCTATTAAGATATTACCTTCGGGACGCTGAATCAAATAGCTTGCAGCACCATAAGAACTCTCAGCGTGATAGCCGCAATGGTAAACATTTTCAGCAACTAAAACTGGAAAGCTCGCTTGAGCAAGTTTAATATCGGTTGGTTTTTCAACGGTTCCGATCGAACCTGTTGGACAGGCTAACAAGGCTTGCAGTGCTTGGAGCCGCTCAGTTTCATTCGCGGGTTGATGAAATACGATCGATTGGCTGTCTTCGCGAGCAAAGATTTCTGGAGACATCCAGCGGCAAGTATCACAATCAATGCAAGAACGATCAACATAAAAATCGCCTGCCATATTCTGCGATCGACGGTCTGCTAAGTGAGCCATTTTCGACTCCATAAAACAATCACCTTGATCATAGCGAATGCAAATCCGATCAAGGGGAGCGGTAAAAATGGGTCGCCTAGGATTCGAGCGAAAGAACGATTCTATTAAACAGAGCTGAAGTAAATCGATCAAAGAAAAATTAGCATTCAAATTCTGTTACAGCCCTCAAAAAAACATGAGCTCGACAAAGTTCTCCGCTGCGTTGCTATTCCACCAAGTGATTAAAAATCCGGGGCGGGACGCAAACGCAGCAACAGGCTCGTCGAACTCATGTCAAGTTGAAAAAGGGCTTGCCATTGGTCACTTGCAGCATCAATTCTGCTCAAGGTTATGTTTTGTTAGCCCCAAATTGGAAGATCTCAATCAGCACGAACGGCGAGAGTTCGCTTTGGTAAAGTCTGACAAATTCTGACAACACTTCACGCCTGTCTCCGATCGTGCTTATCAACCCCTGAGCCGCACTCACTTCATGGTTGTGAGGGGATCACTGAGCGCGAATTGACTGAACGATCGATCCGAATAACTCCCCAGTTCTGGTGTGAGTGGCGATCGTCCAGTTCCCAGCCCCGCAGGCAGTGAGATATCCTCAGATTGCAGCAACCGACTTTGAGCCGGAGTACTGACAGCCGCTAAACCCACACGCGGATCAAGATTGAGAGGTTGTTCAAGTTGCAACCGAATAATTTCATTGTTATCAATATTAGGTGGACGACCTACCGAGAAGGGATAGTTATTGTCGTTTGCAACCAAGATTGTGAATGGATCGATGACTAAAACATCCTCGATCGTTTCAAACGGAAATCTAAACGTTGTACTGCCATCACCATTAAGGTCATCCGGATCTTCAATCTTTAGTAGATCAACAATTTCCTGTTTTGCAACAAAGCCATTGGCATCTTTTTGAGAGAAGTCAACCTTAAAAATCTTCTTGAATTGAGCCGCATCACCCTGGTTAGGGTCACGCTCAATCACCAGATATTCGTTGTCATTCACAACGGTAAAATCGCCGATCGCATGGTTCGGATTCGACAAAGGATAGTAACCTACTAGCCCGGTATATTGCTTTGATGCAACATCAAACTCATAGATTCTTAAAGCATTACTCGGATCGCCAACCACAGACCCTTCTAGCAACGGATATAGCTTGGACTGATCCGGGCTAATTGCCATTCCTTCAAATCCCCTCGATTGCCCTAAATTTGCAACAACTAAATTGCCGTAGTAAGGCTGATTCGCATCGGTAACGTAAGATTGGGATGCACTCGGACTTAAGTTTGGACGTGAATAGCCTGTTCCGGCAAAGTACTCATCGATCAAGACCGATCGACCTGTTCCCGGAAAATCAGTAAAGAAGCCATCTACGCCTAAATCAATGAACTGCTTGAACTCGGCTCTGGGATTGTTCTGATAGTCCGAAGCTAGGAAAAACGGATCATTCCGCAGCGTATACAAGTGTACGAGCAACCCTGCACTGTGAGCATCTTGAACCAGCGTCGTCGGTGTACCTAGAACGCGATCGGCATCACTGATTTGTCTGTCTCCATTCAAATCATCGGGTCTACTATCATTGTTACGATCGACCGTGCTTGCTCGAATAATCAATCGCTTGTCTGGGCCGATGCCTGTCGCATAAGTCGCGATCTCTGCAAGTCCTTCCGGTTTGACCAAGTCTGCATAAGTGAGATCGTTACCATTTGCAACAAAATCGAAGGGGCTGCCTGATCCACCAATCAGTTGAACGAGCGGCAGATCAACGCCTGCCTTAGACATGATGCTGTGATTGAGATCTTTTAGATTGCTCACTTCAAACGATTGAACATAGACTCGGGATGGGTCAGTAAAGCCACTTGCAACGAGTGTATCGATCAAGAGTTGACTCGTGTTATGGCCTTGGTTTGCGAAAAAGGTTGGATGCTTTGTTTCTGGATAGATGCCAATCTTACGTCCAGTTTCTTTCTCGGTTTGCTTGACTAAGTCAATCACTTCTTGCAGGGTTGGAACTTTTAGCCCATCATTATTGAACTGAGTTCCACGCAAGGCGGGCAATCGCTCGATCGCATTGAGCGACTTGATTTCTTCTAAGGTGAAATCTTCCGCAAACCAACCTGTGACAGGTTTGCCATCGAGAATTTTAGTTGTTTTGCGATCGGCAAACTCTGGGCGTTTATGAATATCAGTGCTTGTATCCGTTGTATTCAGTGAACCATCTGCATTGAGAACAGCGAGCATCGGTTCATGACGAGCAATCAGAACGCCATCTTTTGTAACGACTAAATCCGGTTCAATGAAATCGGCTCCACCTGCGATCGCAACTTTGTAGGATTCCAATGTATGTTCAGGACGTTCGCCCGAAGCACCTCGGTGTCCAATTACGATCGGTGCATTGCCCGTTAGCGTATCGAATTCTGGTCGCTTCAAAACATCAGGGTTTTGGGGCGATCGCACAAACGGAGCCGTGATTTGATCGCGCACTAAGTCGCCTGTGCCTGGAAAATCATCAAAGAAGCCATCCACACCCAATTCGATAAACTGGCGCAGTTCTAGTTCTGGATTGCCTTTATAGTCCGAGGCAAGGTAGCGGCTTTCGTTCCGAAACGTGTAAGGATGCACAAGCAAGCCAGCATTGTGAGCATCATCGATCAACGATGTCGGCGGCAGCGTTACTTTATCTGCGTCATTGATAGTTCCATCGTTATTCAGATCGTCGGGTTGCCCGTTGCCGTCACGATCGACGGTCTGCACCGACACAATCATTCTTTTCCAGGGACCAATTCCGCTCGCATAGGTAGCAATTTCTTTTAGACCTTCTGGAGTTCGTAAATCGCCATAGGTGCGAGAATCGCCACTGACTACAAAATCGTAAGGTTGAATCTCAATCAATGTGCCATCGTTTCGCACATCACTTGCATCAAACAACTGAACCAGCGGAATGTCTACACCTGCATCCGGCATCAAATTGAACTTGAGATCTTTGAGATTTCCAACTTCAAAGGATTGGATAAAGATACGATCGGGATCAGTAAAATTGTTCTCGACCAGCGCATCAATGAGTTGTTCACTCGTGTTGTAGCCTTGGGTTTCAAAAAACGTTGGGTGCTTTGTTTCTGGATAGATACCAATTTTGCGCCCGGTGTCTTGTTCAACTTGCTTCACTAAATCGATGATTTCATCGAGCGTTGGAATCTCGAATACGCTGTTATAGATAGTTGAACGAAATGGCAATTGCTGGATCGCTCGAATTTGCTTGATTTCAGCCAACGTAAAGTCTTCCGCAAACCAGCCTGTTACAGGTGTGCCATCGAGAATTTTCGTTGTTTTACGATCGGCAAATTCTGGACGCTGATAAACATCGGTTGTCGTGTTGCTTAGATCAACTGTGCCGTCATCTTTGACCACCGCTAACATTGGCTCATGACGAGCAATCAGAACGCCGTCCTTTGTCGTTAC
This sequence comes from Cyanobacteria bacterium FACHB-DQ100, assembly GCA_014695195.1. Taxonomy (NCBI): domain Bacteria; kingdom Bacillati; phylum Cyanobacteriota; species Cyanobacteria bacterium FACHB-DQ100. The sequence goes on from JACJNW010000022.1 coordinate 269,166, forward strand.
CAGATCCGGTTCAATAAAGTCGGCTCCGCGCTGGATTGCTAGCTGATAAGCTGCGATCGTATGTTCGGGACGTTCTCCAGAAGCACCCCGATGTCCGATTACAATTGGAACTTCGCCGTTGAGCGTCTTGAGATTAAAGAAGTTCGGAGTCGGGATCGGCGCGTCTAACACTTTCCCGGTTGCATCCGTGTTTAGCAAGAACGGGCCGAATTCGTCTCCGAACCACAGGGTTTTATCTGCCCCAATCGCAAAAGATTCGATGTCGAAATCTGCTCCAGTTAATTGGCGATCGCTTTGCGTTTGATTGACGATCGAGAATGGAATCTTTTGATCAGAATCATTCAGTTGTAAATAGTTGAGAATTTGAACACTGCCGTTTCCGGTTTTGCCCTCCCGGAAATTGGGCTGAAGTTCATAAACTCGCAGTTGAAAATCGGAACTATTTTCTTTACGTCCAAAGCCATTATCGGACATGAACCAAAAAGAGTTCGGACTCGCAAACTGAACCGCACTAAGTCCTTGCACAGGCTGCCCAGGGAATGGACCTGTTCGCCCATTCCCTGAGATGTCTTTACCTGAATCAGGACCCTCTGCAAATGTATCGGCGGGTAATGATGCGAATCCCTTTAATGTAACGATCGTCATAAATTTCTATGCCTAAGTAACACAGGTAGAATAAAAATCGTGTTCACCGCAGCATTACATATCAAGATTAAGAATGATTTATGTAATAGAAAAGAGTTAGGTTAAAAAATAGATTGCTGTAATTAATAGAAAATATGTCAATGCAAGACTCTATAATTTGCATGAAAATCAACACTTAACTAACGCTGATTGATGTAGTTAAGAATCAATTATTGAATCAGTATTAACTATGGTATTCGTTGTAATAAAAAATACGGCAGGAGCTAAAAGAACGTGAGTTCGACGCAAATTCTTGACTACGTTTAGATCTGCGCGTTGCCCCCTAAATCCCCCACGGGTGGGGGACTTGGAGAAGCAAAATTCCCCAATCTCATGAGTTCTCCCGACCGTCAAAGTCCCCCAAGATGGGGGATTTAGGGGGCAGGATCGAGCCTAAACGCAGCGAGGAAATCCGTCGAGCTGACGTTAAAAGATGTTGCATACTCCTGCCCGAGTCATACCGAATTAAACATAGAAGGCGACAGATCATACTCAAAGTCTCCCATTCTGGGGGATTTAGGGGGCGAGAATCTGTCGCATCCACAAATCAATCTGGTATCAGTTCAGAAGGAGAGCAGACTGTCTTCAATCTCCTCTCCTTCACGCTAAGCAATCAACATAAAGCTAGATTGTGTCAGACTGCTTGCTTGAACTCCCACCAACGTTGCTAACAACTCATTGCTAGTTCCCGCTTGAATGAGCGTATTGTTAGCATTCGCACCTGTCCCTTGGAGAAGGCTTAACCGTCCAAAGGTCAATCCCCCTGACAGAGCAATCTTATCGCCTTCGGAGATGTTGAAGTCTTGGATTGTGTCAGAACCATTCCCTGTTGCTAGCGCAAACACATCAGCTTCTGTACCACCTACCAGGATGTCACTGCCGAGGCCACCATCGAGATAGTCGAAGCCAGCACCGCCGCGCAGAAGATCATCACCGCCAAGCCCGAAGCTGCGATCGTCACCCCCTTGAGCATTCATTACATCATTCGAGTCGTCAAACCCGCTTACTGTATTATCTAAATCATTGAAAAAGGTAACAGAATTGCGGTTCAGGATTTGAGCGAGATCTGCATCGGCTCTGAACACATCAAAGCTATCTTCAACACTGCTCTGCCCATCAAAGATCAGGTTTCCAAAGTCAACAGATGCTCCTGTTGCTTGACTCAGATTATTTAGATTCTCCGAGTGAAAATTTCGTAGAATCACACCTGTATTGGCAACACCCTCAAAGCTGATCACAAGATCATCACCTTGCTCAGTGAGCAACAGATTGCGAGCCGTCAAATCCGCACCCCTAAATTGGATTGTGTCTGCTTCAGCGATCGTGCTTTCTGAAGGATCAACACCGACACCACCAAAATTCACAACAGCTAGATAACCCTCGCCTGTCGTTACTTCAGCCGTCTTTTGTCCACCCTCAGCCTTAAGCACCTCCGAAAACCGTACCCCAAACATCGTTTGGTACATGAGACGGTAAATTTCGGTGTTGTCTAAAGTACTGGGCAGTAGGTCGGCATTCATACCATAAGCTTTGGAAACGATGCTACCCGGAAAGTCGGGTGTCCCAACCCAGCCGACTCCAAAATTCCCCATCGGGCCATCCAAACTATCCATTGATGGAAAGGGTTTCCAAGGAGCGTCAGCGCTCGCTGTGCTGCCATTCACACCATCGAGGAAATTCCGAGTCGTGTTTGTCGTGGTGGGATTGACATTAATGAAAGGAACTTCAGTTTCGCTATCGAGCAATTCTGGCGTGGTAATCGCGCTTCCGGTCGGACGAGTGTAAGGTTTAAACTGGGAAACCTGCAACCCTCCAGCATCACTATCAGCAGCAGTAATAACTAACGTGTTGGGGTCTTGTGTATTCACGTAATTCATCGCAACCCCGATCGCCGCATCCGCCCGTCGGACTGCTTCAACCGTTCCAACGGCATTGTTGTTGTTCGCGAAGTTATCGCTTCCTTCCTCTTCAACTACTGCAAAGAAACCATCCGGGTCTCGCTGAATAATTTTGAGAGAGGCATCGAGCATTTCCGCAACTGTCGGAGCGGTTTCGACATAGAGCGGCTTCGGATTTGCTGTATTTAAGCCCAAGGCTTCTTCGGTACGATCGTCAAACGTATGAATCGCAGAAAACACGCCTAAGAGCTTTTCTGGTGGGGTTGAGCCATTCACCGCAGCATT